>JAQTVB010000022.1 GCA_028707005.1 Patescibacteria group bacterium | reverse complement strand
TATTTGCATTTGTAAGCTGCCTACGTTGTCCATATTGCCGTAGAAATCATCTTCAATTTTAGCTAAAGCTTCGTCCGGGTCGGTTTTAGCCAATTCTTTGGCTTGGGCCAAGACCTCTTTCTGCGCGGCGACCGCAGCCTTATATTCATTCAGCGGTTCGCTTAAGTCAACTTTCTTATTAGCTTTAACTTGGGCTTCCAGCCGTTTGACATTGCGGTCAAACTGCTTAGCATCCCGGTCGGCTTGCTTTAGCATCTGGCAAAGCCGGCTTAAGTCGCCCATTCTCGGCCCCCAATCTTGCATGACAGAACCGACATCCTGGACATCGCCGACGATTTCATCTAGCGCGTCAGCGGTTTCGGCCGCTTTGATTTTTTCTACCAAGCTGTCGGTTTGCGCTAAAGCGTTTTCCAGCTCTTCAGGCAAATTTACGCCGCATTTGCTAATGGCTGTTTTCACTCTGGCCAAGTTTCTCTTCATTGATTTAGCGCCGGTAGCAAATTGAGATAGGCCCCTTTTCATGTCCTTGAAGCGCTGTTCATCCATTTTTTTCATCTCTTCTTCCGACGGTCCTTGCTGGCCCATCTGTCCGCCTTGGTTCATCATCTGGCCCTGGTTCATCGAGCCTTGATTGTTGTATTGTTCGCATGAGCCAGGCATTTCCACGCCATTAACGCGGCAGGTTTGGCTGCCCTGGTTGGTCGGGCTTTGGTTATTGTTTTGTCCGTTCTGTTGATCGCCGGAAATTGGCTGCATCGGCCGATAAAAATCCATTTGGTTGGTGTTGGGCTGATTGGGCGGCATTTGGTATTGGCCACCATCAGTTGGCGGCGTGGGCGGGTTGGGTTGTGAAGGCGGCATTATTTGATTAGGATCTTGGGTCGGTTGAGGAGTCGGCTGAGGAGCCGGCTGTGGTTCCGGCGCCGGCGCTGTTTCTGTCGGCGCGGTTGAGCCTGACGAAGCCGTAGTGTCGGCTTCAGCGATTTTTACGCCCAAAACTTTGCTGGCGCTGATTGGCGCGTAAGCGTAAGTAACGTCCGTTTTATTTGATAACGGATTTTCAACATAGGTAATCGTCAATTTTTCTAAGGCAGGGTTGGCCACGGCCTTAGTCGCTGCTCTCCAGCCCTGATCGGCTAAAGCTTGACGATAAAAACCGGCCACGATAACGGCCGGGGCATCAACACGGTAACGCACCAGGTCCTGACTGTTAAAAGTCAGTCTTTGCGCGCCCGGGATTAAAGGAACATTGGCATTGGCCAAAGCAACTTTGTCTTTAACGTTGTTCAGCCAGGGATTAAGATTCAGCTGCCTACCTGAAGTCAGATCAATTCTCGCGATAGCATCGCAAACTCTGTTGTTTGTCTGTATGCCTTGCAAGAAAAGCTGCTCCGTGCAGGTGGCCGCGGCGACTATAATTAAGAGTGCCACGGACAACGGAATCTTCTTTGTTAAGAAATCTTTTGGGGTCATAATTTTTTTGTTTTTATTTTTTAGTTAATTAAAAAACAGCCACGACCGAGGCTGCTAGAGTCCAAATATATAAATTATTAGTTTTTTGGCTAACTTTAGTTATCATGATTTTATTTTTTGTTTTTGTTTTTGGTTTTTTATTTATATAATCATTTTATCATATTTTAAACATTTTTGCAAGAGGGTGTGGGCGGGCGGCGGGTCAATGTGGCGGTGCTGTCGGCTTTAATCTATTAAGTTATTTTTCTTTTTGTTATTATTTTCGTAATGATGTTATAATAGAAGCATGATAATTTTATGTCTATTTTAGATAATTTTTTATTAAACTTACCCTTGCCCTTGCTTGATCATTGGGGTTATTTGATTTTATTTCTCTCGGCTTTGATTGAGGCCCTGCCGGTTATCGGCGGGTTTTTTCCGGGCCATATTATCGTGATCTTCAGCGGTTTTTTGGTCTATTTGGGAATTTTCAGATTGGATGCCGCGATTTCCGTGGCTTTTGCCGGCGCAGTGGTCGGTGATTTATTGTCCTATATGATCGGGCGAAGATTCGGCCAGGATTTCATTATGCGCTATGGCAAATATTTTTTTCTTCATCAAGAGCGCTATGAAAAAACCAAAAAATTAGTGCAGGAGCATGCGGGAAAAGCTTTAATCATCGGCCGTTTCAGTCCGTTTATCCGGGCGCTGGCCGCCTTTATTGCCGGCAGTTCCGGCGTCAAATTTTCTCGGTTTTTTTTCTTTACCCTGCTTGGCGGCGCGGCCTGGGCCAGCTCTTCGGTTCTGGTCGGTTATGTTTTTGGGCAGAGCTTTGAAGCTGCCGCCAAATATTTTGGCCGATTCGTTCTTCTAGCGATCATTTCCATCATCTTGATTTCAATCGTTTATCGCTTTTTGAATAAGCGGCGGCACATTTTTGCCCGTTATCATATTTTTTATCTGGCATTGCATGGCTTAATGATTTATCTTTTTTCCAAAATGCTGGAGGATTATCTTGATCAGGAGTCGACTTACCGGTTCGACCTCTGGCTGGCTGATCATCTCCAGGCCATCTGGCGGCCGGGGCTTAGCAAAATAATGATCCTTATTTCCGATATTTTCAGCCCGGAAGTTTTATTTTGTCTGGCCGTAGCCGCGGCAATTTATTTTTTCCTCAAACGGAAAAGATATGCGGCCGGTTTGTTTTTCTTAAGCGCAACCGGCAGCTTGATTTCAGGCATGATTTGCAAGATACTGGTTAATCGCCCTCGGCCCGTCGGCGGTTTGGTTTTGGAAACCGGTTCAAGTTTTCCCAGCCTGCACGCCGCTATGGCTATGACGTTTTTTGTTCTGCTCTGGCTGTTTTTTCTAACCAAAATACCTTCCGGCTGGCTGAGGCGTTCGCTGGTTTTTGTTGATTTAATTTTAATTATTGCCGTGGGTTTTTCCAGAATTTATTTAAAGGTGCATTGGTTTAGCGACGTTGTCGCCGGCTATGCTTTGGGATTATTTTGGCTAACCCTGTTAATTTTGATTTTTAGGATTGTAGCGCAATTGGTAAAAAGCAGGCAAAACAAAAACAGCCCTTAAAAAGCGGGCTGTTTTTAAGCGAGCGGTCAATTTATTCAATGCAGCAATCAATCACTTTTTTTACCACCGCGGAAAATTTTCCCATCAAGCCGGTTGGTTGCTCATCGCGCTTATTCAACATGCCGTCATCAAGTTTTTTCAAGCCGGTTGTATCGATCATGCCCAGGTTAACCGCCCAAAACAGGGAGTACAAATCAAAAGCCTTTTTAAACAAATCCTCGGCTTCGGATTTTTTGTTCTGTCCCAACTGCTTGGTGCCGACTTCCATCAGGCGCATGCTGGCGGCCAAGAGATGCTTGGAGACGCACCAAACTTCACCCTCGTAATCCTTAACGATTTTTTTTAGCAGGTCTTTTCTGATTTGCCTGGTCTGATTAAGCAAGTCCAGATAGCTTGGTTTGCCGGTTTTCTCCGCGGTAAAGAAGAAATGCTCTTCCAGGCTGATTAAATTCATGATGGCGATGGATAAATCCTGGTCGCTGGATAAATCCATTTTATCCTGCTTTTTCAGATTGTTAATCTGTTCGGCCAATGCTTGATAATTTTTTATTGTCATAAAAGTAAATTAATTTACAGTACTTACGCACTTTAAATTTCAAGCTGATCTTAAAATAGATTATCAATAAAAGCAACAAACTATAATGCGAATGCTGCGAATTAGAATGCGAATTCTGCGAATAATATTTGCGGCATTCGCCTTCATTCGCAGATTCGCATTATATATCCCAGTTTTTGCTAAAAATAAATAGTTTATCTTTAAAATTAGCTAAAATTTTTATGTGCGTAAGCAATGTAATTTAATTTAAAATTTTCAGGGTGCAGAGCAGATAAAAGCACAGGCTTAATAAGGCCAGGGCGCCAAGCGGCATGACGACTTTTTGAAACGGGAAATAAACGCGGCCGTTATTTTTCTTCTTTAGGTAACTATTAAGCCAGACGCCGGCGATAAAGCCGATCGTGCCGATAGCTATACCAAGCAATAACTTATCAACTCCCCACATTTTATTCAAGGGGTGGCCGATCATGTTATAATAATATAGCGGCCAGAGGATGAGCGCGTAATAGCCGGCGACGATTAAGGGCTGGCGGCCGAAGAAACGGATATTTTTGCGGTTCAGCCAATCAATCGTCCAAGCGATCACTGAAACGGCCAAGCCGCCGATCCACAAACCGGTAATTATATCGTCAACGCCCAGCCAGCGGGACAGGCCGACCGAAGCGCAAACGGCAACCGTGCAAACCGGGCAGACCGCTTTGGCCGCGGCCAGAGGCGTTAAAAGAAAAAACACGGAAACAATAAAATAGTGCATAAAATGAAAATTAATATAAAGAGTATTACATTTTCATTATATCATAAAATAATATAAAACAAACATGGACTGCGTTGGTTAGCCGTCAAGCCTTAGTTAAATAGAATTAACTTAAAATAACAAAAAAATCGTTATGAAAATATTAAAAATCAGCGGTTTGATTATTGTGATTTTGGCGGTCGTCATTCTGGGTATTAGGTTTTTAAGCGGCTCGGAAGATACCTGGCTTTGCCAAAATGGAGTCTGGATAAGGCATGGCAATCCTTACGCGCCCCAGCCGACATCGGGTTGCGGCGACCTGAAACAGCCGGACGAAATTTTGGTAACCGCGCCAAAACTAAATCAGGCAGTTAACAGTCCCTTAACCGTAGCAGGCCAAGCCAAAGGTAATTGGTTTTTTGAAGCAAGCTTCCCGATAGAACTGATTGATGATCAAGGAAAAATTTTGGGCCAAGACTACGTTCAAGCGCAAAGCGACTGGATGACAGAAAATTTTGTGCCGTTTAAAGGAGAAATAAATTATCAGGCAGAAGCCACCACTACCGGCAGATTGGTTTTAAAAAATGATAATCCTTCCGGTCTGCCGCAAAATGATAAAAGGATAGAGATACTGGTAATAATTAATCCTAGCCAAACCATAGCCGTAAAAGCGTTTTTCAGTAATAATAATTTGGACCCGGCTGTAAGCTGTAATAAAGTTTTTCCGGTTGAGCGGCAAGTCGGCAAGACGGCGGCCGTGGCGCGAGCGGCTTTGGAAGAGTTATTAAAAGGCCAGACGGATCAAGAAAAAGCCCAGGGATATTTTACCAGTATCAACCCGGGCGTGAAGATTCAAAAATTGACGATTGACGCGGGAACCGCTAAAGTTGATTTTGATGAAACCATGGGACAGGGCATGGGCGGATCTTGCCGCGTTAGCGCGATACGCGCGCAGATCAGTCAGACACTGAAACAGTTTCCCTCGGTTAAAAATGTCATCATTTCTGTTGACGGCAGGACAGCAGACGTTCTACAGCCGTGAAACATAATGAAAAATTGAGAGAACATCTTTAATAAATAAGAAACTCACCGGCGTAGCCGGTCGTCCACGGTTTCCCCCGGCGGACGAAGCAAGTTTATTCTTTCTTTTTGTCATCTTGAGTGGAGCGCCAGCGGAACGAAAGATCTATAATACGACGATCAAGGAACGTATAACGTATTATAGATTCTTCACTCCACTTCGTTCCGTTCAGAATGACAAAAATGGGGAGAATGCAGAATAGCCATGTTTAGCTAAAGGACATAGTCCGTGCTGGATTTAATTCCACCGGCAGGTCTGGTGGCAGTTTAATTGGTAAAGTATTTTTAACCAGAGATTGCTTCGGTCGCTTACGCCTACCTGCCGGTAGGCAAGCTTCCTCGCAATGGCAGACAAATTTATATGAATTTGGAAAAACTGGAAAATATATTAAGTGATGAACCAAAGTTCAGGCTGAAGCAGGCTAAGCGAGCGGTTTTTGTTGATTTGATTGATGACTGGAGCCAGGCTACCGTATTGCCGGCGGCTTTAAGAGAAAAATTAAACCAGGCCTGCCCGTTGAGAATTAAAGCCGAGGTGCTTAAGGGCCGGCCGGCCGATGTCAGTAAGGCCTTGATTCATTTGGACGACGGCTTAAAAATTGAAAGCGTGCTGATGCGCCATGCCGGCGGGCGCAGTACGGTTTGCCTCTCTTCCCAAGTCGGCTGTGCTTTGGGCTGCTTATTTTGCGCCACCGGCAGAATGGGTTTTAAGAGAAATTTAACTCCAGAGGAAATCGTGGGGCAGGTTCTATTATGGGCGCGGCGGCTGAAAAAGGAAAAGCAGAAGGTTAGCAATCTAGTTTTCATGGGCATGGGCGAGCCGTTTTTAAACTATGAGAACGTCATGGGGGCTATCAGAATATTTAATAGTCAGGATGGCTTTAATATCGGCGCCAGGCATATTTCCCTTTCCACAGTGGGCGTTAAAGATGGTATAAAAAAAATAGCCGCAGAGCCGCTACAACTTAACCTGGCCCTATCCTTGCACGCGCCCAACGACGCTGTGCGCGCCAAGCTCATTCCTTATGACAACGCTTATCCTATCGGCAACTTGTTGCAAGACGCTAACTATTATTTGGCCCAGACCAAGCGCCGCCTGATGATAGAATATTTGCTGATTGACGGCCTTAACGACTCGCCGGAGCAAGCTTTAGAACTGGCCGGATTATTAAAGCAAATCAATCCGCCTTTGTTTTTTGTGAATTTAATCGCTTATAATCCGACAGCCGATTTTCAGCCCCCGTCAACCAGGAAAATTTTTGAATTCAAGAAAATTTTGCGTGACCAAAAAATCGACGTGACCGAGAGATACCGTTTCGGCCAGGACATTAAAGCGGCTTGCGGGCAATTAGCTGGCAGATGACCAATTAATCGACTGGAAACCTACGGTTTATATTTGGGCGGTGATAGGCGAGTTGATTATTTTTAGTTGACAATGGTTTTAACTGGTGTTAAGATAACGGCAGGCTAGTTGATTAAATTCAAACTAGCCTTTTTATTTAATAACTTAATCCAAATTTACAAATAAAACCCAAATCTACAAATATTCGTAGATTGGAATTTCATTTGTAGATTGGGATTCATGTATATGTCGGAAATAACTAACGCCATCAAACAAATCTGCGAAGAAAAAAATTTAAGCTATGAAGCGGTTTTGGAAACTATTGAATCGGCGCTGGCCGCGGCTTACCGCAAAGATTTTGGTGAGAAGAACCAAAATATTAAGGTTGAATTTGACCCGGAAGCGGCCAAATCCAAAGTTTTTGACATGAAAACCGTGGTAGAGGATATGCCGGAAATTGAAGAGGCGGAAGGCGACGATGGAACCACAGAGCTGAAATCAGGGGATGGAGGCGGTCAAGAGGATGATAAGAAAACAAAAAAATCAGAAAACAAGAAAACCGAGGATCATGCCAAAGAGAAAGATATTAAAGATGCCAAATTAGAGGCGGGAGTCGCTGGGGTTGAAGCCGGAGCTGGAATGACAACGGGTGAAACGCCGGCCGAGGAAGAAAGAAAGTTTAACCCCAAGACCGAGCTGCAAATTAAGGATGCCAAATTAATTAAGAAAACCGCCAAGGTCGGCGACGTGATCAAGACGAAGCTGGCGGTGCCGGCCGAATACGGCCGCATGGCCGCCCAGACCGCCAAGCAAGTGATTATTCAGAAATTAAGAGAAGCCGAGCGAGGCATGATTTTCAGCGAATTTAAAGATAAGGAAAACGAAGTGCTGGCCGGCGTAGTGCAGCGCCGCGAAGGCCGGGTAGTTTTAGTTGATTTGGGCAAGACGGCCGGAGTTTTGCCGGCCGAGGAACAGATTGCCGGCGAGAGGTACCGCCTAGGCGATCGGTTGAAAGTTTATGTGAAATATGTCGGCATGACGCCCCGCGGGCCGGAGATTGTCTTATCCCGCACTTCCGATGAAATCTTAAAGAAGGTGTTTTATTTGGAGATTCCGGAAATTTCCAACGGTTTGGTGGAAATAAAAGCCGTGGCGCGGGAGGCTGGCAATCGTTCCAAGGTAGCCGTCATGGCGAACGGAGAGAACGTTGATCCGATCGGCTCTTGCGTGGGCCAGAGAGGCTCAAGAATCCAGACGATCATTTCCGAATTGGGCGGCGAAAAAATTGATATCATAGAATATAATGAAGACGCGGCTAAATTCATCGCCCACGCCTTGGCGCCAGCCCGCGTTTTAAGCGTGGAGTTGAACCAAGAAGAAAAAAGGGCGGTGGCCAAAGTGGCCGAAGATCAGCTGTCTCTGGCTATCGGCCGCGAAGGGCAAAATGTAAGGTTGGCGGCCAAGCTTACCGGCTGGAAATTAGACATTGTCGGCGAGAAACAAGAAAACAACAAAACAACCAAGCAAGAAAACAAAGGAATCACCTTAACTGGTTCAGAACAGACGGATAATACTGATAAAAAGGCGGAAGCTACAGAAGAGAAAAAAGCGGAAGTTGAGACAACCCCGCTTAATCCCTCTTTGTCGGAAGAGACACAAAAAGCCGAAGCGGTGGTGGAAGTGAAAACCGAAGCGGCAGAAGTGCAAGCTGAACCGGTTGTTGAAAAGCCGAAGAAGGAGAAAAAAAGCAAGAAGAAAATAATTTAAATTTATAATAAAAGTGTCGTTGTGAGGCGTTCAATTTTTTTGTCATTCCGGCCTTTAAGCCGATCGCGTGTCGCCAAAGCTTTAGCGGTGGCGCAAGGCGAGCCGGAATCCAGGAGTCGCGAGTAGAAACGTCTTTACTGTTCACCCCTGGATTGCGGGTCAAGCCCGCAATGACAATTCAAAAATTACGCTTCTCGCAATGACAGTAGAATTTTTATGACCCCAATCACTCTACTCATTTTCGGCGGCGCCGTTTTGGCCATCGTTTATGGCCTGATTTTAATTAAGTTAGTTTTAAAACTGCCGGCCGGCAATGAAAAAATGCAAGCGATCGCCAAAGCGATCCAGGAGGGAGCTAAAGCTTATTTGAATCGTCAGTACAAAACCATTGCCCTGGCGGCAGCGGTACTTTTTTTAATCATCGGCTTGACGCCAAAATTAGGCTGGACCACGGCGGCGGCTTTCATTTTGGGCGCATTTTTATCGGCTTTGACCGGTTATATCGGCATGAATATTTCCGTGCGCGCTAACGTTCGAACGGCCGAAGCGGCTCGCGGCGGCATGGCCAAGGCTTTGGCCGTAGCCGTGCGCGGTGGCAATGTTACCGGCATGCTGGTAGTCGGCTTGGCACTCTTGGGCACAGCCGGTTTTTATTTTGTTACTAAAGACATCCATGCTTTAATCGGTTTAGGTTTCGGCGGTTCTTTAATTTCCATTTTTGCCCGCTTGGGCGGCGGCATTTTCACTAAGGCGGCTGATGTGGGCGCGGACTTGGTCGGCAAGGTGGAGGCCGGCATTCCGGAAGATGATCCCAGGAATCCGGCGGTGATCGCCGATAACGTGGGCGATAATGTGGGCGACTGCGCCGGCATGGCGGCTGACCTGTTTGAAACTTATGTTGTCACTTGTATCGCCACCATGATTTTGGGCTCGCTCTTGTTTGCGGGTTTTGGTAATGCCGTGCTTTATCCTTTGGTTATCGGCGCGGTTTCCATTATCGCTTCCATCATCGGCAGTTTTTTCGTCAAGTTGGGAGAAAAGAAAAATATCATGGGCGCGCTCTATAAGGGTTTGATCGCGGCCGGTATTTTAGCGGCGGTCGCCTTTTATCCGATAACCAATTGGTTGATGGCGGCCAATGGAACTTACAGCGTGATGAATTTATATTTGGCATCGCTTATTGGTTTGGTGGTCACCGCGGCCATGGTGGTGATTACTGAATATTATACTTCTAAAGATTATCAGCCGGTTAAAGATATTGCCGAAGCTTCAAAGACTGGCCATGGTACGAATATCATTGCCGGACTGGCGGTTTCTATGAAATCAACGGTCTGGCCAATCGTCGTGATTGTGGCCGCGATTTTAGGCTCTTACGGTTTAGCCGGAATTTACGGCGTGGCCATTGCGGCCATGGCCATGTTGTCCATGGCCGGTATTATTGTGACCATTGATTCCTATGGGCCGATTACGGATAACGCTGGCGGCATCGCCGAAATGGCGGAAATGGGCGACGAGGTGCGCGCCGTGACCGATCCGTTGGACGCCGTGGGCAATACCACTAAAGCCGTGACCAAGGGCTATGCCATCGGTTCGGCCGCTTTAGCCGCGCTGGTGCTGTTCGCCGATTATACTCATAGCCTGCCGGAAACCTATCAATTTTTGATCAACGACCCTCGCGTTCTGGCCGGCCTATTTTTAGGCGGCTTACTGCCATATTATTTCGGCGCCTTGGCCATGCAGGCCGTGGGCCGAGCCGCGGGCGCGGTGGTGGAAGAAGTGCGCGCGCAATTTAAAGCCAAGCCCGGCATCATGTCCGGAACTGAAAAACCCGACTATGGTCGGACCGTGGATATTGTCACCAAGGCCGCGATCGGCGAGATGATCGTCCCGGCTTTAATTCCGGTGGTCGCGCCCATTCTCGTGGGCTTTGTTTTAGGCGTTGAGGCTTTAGGCGGATTACTGGTCGGTTCAATTATTACCGGTATCTTTGTAGCCATTTCCATGACGAGTGGCGGCGGCGCTTGGGATAATGCCAAAAAATATATTGAAGACGGCAATTTCGGCGGCAAAGGTTCGGACGCTCATAAAGCGGCCGTGACCGGCGATACGGTTGGCGATCCTTATAAAGATACGGCCGGTCCGGCGATAAATCCCATGATCAAGATCTTGAACATAGTGGCGTTGTTGATAGTAGGGTTGCTGATATAGCTTTTACCCCCTTTAACAAAGGGGGTAAGGGGGATTTAAGGTTTTGTCATGCCGGGCTTGACCCGGCATCCAGGAGGGAGAGGAAGAAATATTGAGTTTTTTCCGTCCGCCCGCAAAAATGATTTATTTATAAGAGGAAAAAAATATAATAAGTATGGCAAATAAATCATCAAATAAAAACCTACACAAAGCAAGCCAGGCAAAAAAAGATGAGTTTTATACTCAACTTGCCGACATTGAAAATGAGCTGAAGCACTATAAAAATCAGTTCCGCGGCAAGGTGGTATTTTGTAATTGTGATGACCCTTACATTAGTAATTTTTTTCACTATTTTGCCTATAACTTCGAGGTGCTGGGACTTAAGAAACTGATTACAACTTGCTTTAAAAATAAGCAAGTCGATCTATTTAGCCAAAATATGGATGATAAGGCCATATATCTGGAGTATACAGGCGATAAAAATGGCGACCACATACCAAATCCAGAAGAAATTGGTGTAAAGCCGCTCAAAGGTGATGGTGATTTTCGTAGCGCTGAATGTATAGAATTATTGAAACAGGCCGATATTGTAGTGACTAACCCGCCCTTTTCGCTGTTTCGTGAGTACATGGCACAGCTCGTAGAATATAAAAAAAAGTTTCTGATAATCGGCAGTAAAAACGCAATTACCTATAAAGAAATTTTTAAGCTGATTAAAGAAAATAAAGTATGGCTTGGCCCGGGGTTTGCCGGTGGCAATGCATATTTTCAGACTGCATATAGTAATAACAATTACGCAAACGGCGTTTATAACCCGGAAACTGGTCTTGTAAAGTTTCGTAACGTTGGTTGGTTCACAAATTTGGATTATGAAGAACGACACGAAAATTTAGTACTTTATAAAAAATATACATCAGAAGAATATCCAAAGTATGACAATTACGACGCAATAAATGTAGACAAAACCGCTGATATTCCGATGGATTATGATGGCGCTATTGGTGTTCCAATTACCTTTTTAGATAAATATAATCCTGATCAATTTGAAATTATAAAATTTAGGAAAGGGGATGACGATAAAGATCTAATAGTAAATGGGAAATTCCCATATTTTAGGATAATAATAAAGAAAAAATAATATGAAGGGAATTATTTACATAATGACAACGGCTGTCTCCGGCTTGATTAAAATAGGCCAGACTGGTGCGAGTAATTATCAGGAGCGGATGCGAAATCTTGAAGCAAACGGTTATTATAATGTTGCTGGATTAAAGAGATTTTTTGCGATCGAACTTGAAGACTATGCCGAAAAAGAAGCTCTGTTGCATGATATTTTTAATAAACATCGAGTTGGTGAAAGTGAACTATTCGCACTTGATCAAGAATTGATACGCCAGCTTTTACTCTCATTTAAAGGTAGAGTTATTTATCCTGAAAACATTAACCAAGAGAGAGAGTTTGATGAGGTGACAAAAGTAAGAAAACAGAGCAGGTTGTTTAGTTTTTATAAAAAAGGTTTAAAAAATGGCGATGAGATTATTTTCAAAGATAATGAAACAATTACGGCAAAAATTGTCGGTGAACGTGAAGTGGAATACGGGGGTCAGATTTGGAAGCTATCGCCGCTCGCATACAAGCTTTACGAGCAACGAGGGGAGTTAAATGCGAGCGGGGCCTATGCGGGGGCGGATTATTTTAAATATAAGGGTAAAAAATTAAGAGATTTACCCGATATTGTTAATTAAGCGGAAAAAGTATGAAAATTGAACTACATCGAATTCCAATAAAAAAAGTAATCACTGGCTACAAAGATAGCGCTGAAGAAGGCGTAACGGCTTATAGTGGAAAATTAGATATCCGACCAAAATATCAGCGTGAATTTGTGTACAAGGAAAAACAACGCAATGCCGTGATAGAAACTATTAAAAACAGCTTTCCGCTGAATGTGATGTATTGGATGATCAGAGAAGATGGCGGCTACGAAATGCTGGACGGCCAACAGCGCACTATCAGCATCGGGCAATATATAAACGGTGATTTTTCGCTCCATGAGCGCTACTTCCACAATCTAACCGATGAAGAACAGAATCAGATTTTAGATTATGAATTGATGATTTATTTTTGCGAAGGCACGGACAAAGAGCGGCTAGACTGGTTTCGGATTATTAATATCGCCGGTGAAAAGTTGACCGATCAGGAAATACGCAACGCGGTATATACCGGACCATGGCTATCGGACGCAAAACTAAAGTTCAGTAAAACAAATTGCGCGGCATATCTTCTGGCGAACGACGGCGGGCAATTAGTAAGCGGTTCACCAATCAGACAGGAATATTTAGAAACTGCGCTTTTATGGATCAACGACGGCAAAATAGAAGATTATATGGCGAAGCACCAGCACAGCAAGACCGCGGACGAATTATGGGGGTACTTTCAAGAGGTAATAGCGTGGGCGCGAAAAACTTTTACAAATTATCGCCGAGAAATGAGCAGTGTGCAATGGGGCGAACTATATAACAAATTCAAAGACAAGAAACTGAACGCCGGCAAACTAGAAGAAGAAATCAAAGAGTTGATGCAAGACGAAGATGTAACGAAAAAATCTGGAATTTATCCGTATGTTTTGACAAGACAAGAGAAATATTTAAGTATTCGCGCTTTTACAGACAAACAAAAGAGAGAAGCATATGAAAAACAAAAAGGTAAGTGCAAAAAATGCAAAAAACATTTTGAAATAGAAGAAATGGAAGCTGACCACATAAAGCTTTGGAGCGAAGGCGGAAAAACTATCGCCGAAAATTGTCAGATGTTGTGTAAAACCGACCATAGAGAAAAAAGCGGAAAATAATGATGACATATAATAGTGGACAGAAAAATAAGGAGTTTTAAGGTCTGGATTCCCGCCTGCGCGGGAATGACAAAGTAAAATAACTGGATTGCGGCTCGGTGGCCGCAATGACATAACCCACCCCAACCCTCCCTTGTCAGGGAGGGGGTATAACATATATGAACATAACCAAAAAAGACCTAGGCAAGTCGCAAATTGAATTAACCGTGGAGTTAACGGCGGAAGAATTCAAGCCGTATTGACAAATAGATAAAATAAGCGTAATATTAAGAATATAATCACTAAATTACGCCAAATATATGTATAACAGAGCAATAAAATCGCAAATATTGGATAAATTATTTAAAGGCAAGGCCATAATAGTCGTCGGACCAAGACAAGTTGGGAAAACCACCCTGGCTAACGGCTTAATTGACGAAAGCGGCTATGAGAAGAATATTATTAAGTTTAATTGCGACAATCCAACAGATAGGGATAAATTGAATAACCGAGACTTTGAATTTTTAGACTCGCTAGTCGGCGATAAAAAAATGATCTTTATTGATGAAGCGCAAAAAGTAGAAACCATCGGCCAGACAATCAAACTTTTAGTGGACTGTTATAAAAATACCAAACAGGTTATCGCCACCGGCTCATCAAGTATTAATCTTTTAGACAAAACCCAGGAACCTTTGACCGGGCGAAAGATAATATTTAAACTTTTCCCGTTATCGGTTAGCGAGCTTTATCCGGCTAAAGATTTATTGAAAATCTCTAAAGAATTGGAAATGCTACTAATTTACGGTAGTTATCCGGAGGTGATTAACGCTAAGAGCGCGGGCGATAAAGAAGATGTTTTAAGAGAATTAAATTCCAGTTATTTATATAAAGACGTTTTTGAATTTCAGGAAATTAAAAACTCTTCTATCTTAACCTCGCTTTTAAAAGCTCTGGCCTTGCAGATCGGTTCGGAAGTATCCTATAACGAGCTTGCCAATATTGTCGGCATTGATAAAAAAACGGTTGAGCGGTATATAGATTTGCTGGAAAAAAATTATATTATTTTTCGCCTGCCGCCATACGCGAAAAATCAGCGCCGGACGATTTCTAAAATGAGAAAAGTATATTTTTACGATTTAGGCGTCAGAAATTCAATTATTAATAATTATAATTTGCTGGCCGATCGAGCCGATATTGGCGCGCTTTTTGAAAACTTTATGATCATTGAAAGATTTAAAAAGCAAGAATATGATAAAATTTATATCAATAACTATTTTTTACGCACCTATGATGGGGCGGAAATAGATTTAATAGAGGAGCGTGGTGGTAAAACTCTGGGGTACGAATTCAAATGGAAGAAGCGGACAGTAGCTAAAGTAAAACAACTCGCGGGAATTGACTGTAAATTTATAACCCCGGAAAACATAAAAGGATTTATTATTTAACATAACTTACGCACATAAAAATTTTAGCTCATTTTACAGATAAACTACTTATTTTTAGCAAGAACTGGAATATAATGCGAATCTGCGAATAAAGGCGAATGCCGCGAATATTATTCGCAGAATTCGCATTCTAATTCGCAGCATTCGCATTATAGTTTGTTGCTTTAAATTGATAATCTATTATAAGATCAGCTTAAAATTTAAAGTGCGTAGGTACTGTATTTAATTTATTTTCAAGAAAAAATAGATTGTGGCCTGCTTACCGGACAGGCAGGCTCGGAGGCCGCAATGACAATAATAAATTAAATCCCCCCTAACCCCCTTTATCAAGGGGGCAAATAAAATATGAACATAACCAAAAAAGATCTAGGTAAGTCGCAAATTGAATTAACCGTGGAGTTAACGGCTGAAGAATTCAAGCCGTATACTTTGCGCGGCGCGGAAAAAGTTTCCCAGGAAGTTAAAATTGAAGGCTTTCGACCGGGCAAAGTACCATACGATGTTTTAAAAGCCAGAATCGGCGAGATGAGTATTTTAGAGGCCGGAGCGCAATTGGCGGTTGATAAAACCTTGGACAAAGCCATCAAGGAAAATGTCACCGAACAAATCGTCGGCCAGCCGCAAGTCAATATTACCAAGCTGGCGCCGGACAACCCCATGGAATATAAAATTATTTTGACTTTATTGCCCGACGTGAAGCTGGGCAAGTATAGAGATTTGGGAATCAAGCAAGCCAAGGCGGAAGTGAAAGACGAAGAAGTGGAAAAATTAATTACCGAACTGCGCGAGATGCGCGCCAGCGAAGTGGCGGCCGATGCGCCGGTTAAAGAAGGCAATCGGGTGATTTTAGATATTGAGATTTTTTTGGACAAAGTGCCGGTGGAAGGCGGCCAAGGCAAAGGCACCAGCGTGATTATCGGCAAGAATTATGTGATTCCGGGCTTTGATAAAAATATCATTGGCGCGAAAAAAAACGAGACGCGCGAATTCAGCCTGCTTTATCCGGCCGAGCATCATGATAAAAATTTAGCCGGGAAAATGGCCGAATTTAGAGTAAAAATAAAAGAAGTCTTTAACCGTGTTTTGCCGGAAGTTAACGACGATTTTGCCAAAGGCTTCGGCCTGAAATCGCCGGCCGAATTAAGAAGCAATATCAAAAAGAGCCTGGCCGCGGAAAAAGAGCAAGAAGAAAAGCGCAAAAGCGAAGCGGCCATGATGGAAAAAATTATTAATGCCGCAAAATTTAGCGACATTCCGGAAATGTTAATTAAACATGAAGCTGAAGTAATGATGAGCGAGTTGGAGTACAATATTAAACAGCAGGGCGCCAAGTTTGACGATTATTTGGCGCACCTTAAAAAGACCCGCGGCCAGATGGCGCTGGAGCTTATGCCGGACGCGGTTAAACGGGTGAAGGCGTCTTTAATAATCAGGGAAGTCGCCCAGGCGGAAAAGATTGCCGTGAGCCACGAAGAAATCCATAAGGTGATTGATGAGACGGCCAAGCAGTATAAAAACAAGCCGGAGGTTTTAGAAAGAGTGCGTAATCATGCCTACCATGATTATGTGGAAAATAATTTAACCGGCAAAAAGGTCATGGAAAAATTAAGAGAGTGGAATATAGTGAAGTAAAGCCCCTTTAATAAAGGGGCGGCGCTTTTGCCTATCAAGGCAAAAGCGCGGGGATTTATGACCATGGCGAGGAGCGCAGTTTATAAATCCCCCTAACCCCCTTTGTTAAAGGGGGCAATATTTATGCCCATTTTGGCTGTTAATAAACGAGCGAATTTTGATTATGACATCCAAGAAATTTATGAAGCCGGCTTGGTATTATTGGGCTATGAAGTAAAGTCCATTAAGACCGGCCATGTAAGCTTAAAGGGCAGCTATGTTACCTTTAAGCAAGCCAGGGGAAAAGGCTTGCCCGAAGCTTTTCTGACCAATGCCCATATCCCGCTTTATAAGTTTGCCGGCGACCGCCCCAGCTATGATCCGCTGCGGTCCAGAAAGCTACTCCTCAAAAAGAAAGAAATCAGATATTTAATGGGGAAAAAGCAGGAGCAAGGCTTGACATTAGTTCCCATAAAAATATATACTAAGCATAGTTTTATTAAACTGGAATTCGGCGTAGGCAAGGGCAGAAAGAAGTATGATAAGCGAGAAGTGATCAAGAAACGGGAGCTGGATAGAGAAGTCAGAACATTAACAAAAAATCAATTAAGAATTAAAAATTAACAATTACGAATCTAATGAATTCATAATTTATAATTCGTAATTTTTAATTGAAAATTGAATCTGGGGATGCCAGGCATCGATAATAAAATTTTCTTAATGCATTCAGAAGTGCGTCACAGCCGTCACTTTAATCGCGCTGTGAAATTAATAAGTGTCAAAAACTTATTAAGCAAAGCGACGTTCTCTTGGAGAATGCCCGCCTTTGCTCCTGTTGCCGCTTAATAGCCGCAACCATCCGCCCGCCCGACGCCTATAGGACGGATACGGGTGTAATAATTTAGGCTCGGATAATCGATTGCTTCAGTCGGTTATTTTAAAAAATTGGAGCTGGCTACGGCCGATTTTGTTCGGTTTTTACGGCGGTAGCGAGAAAACAAATCGTTCTAATCTGTAAACATGCTTTAAGGAGTTTATTAGACAGGGGTTCAATTCCCCTCATCTCCACCAGAGAACATTTTCGATTTGGGATTTTCGATTTAAGATTTTTTATTATGACTAAGGAGGAATTGAAGCAAAGAACGAAAAATTTTGCTTTAAGAGTCATAAAATTAGCTAATGTTTTGCCCAATACTGAACTTGGCAGAATAATTAAAAATCAGTTGCTCAGATGCAGCACTTCCGTAGCTTCCAATTATCGGGCGGTTTGCCGGAGCCGGTCAATGTTAGATTTTATTGCCAAATTGTCAGTAGTTGAAGAAGAAGCCGACGAAAGCGCCTTTTGGTTGGAAATTATTATTGAGTGCAATCTTATTAAGAAAGAATTGGTTGAACCATTGCTAAGAGAGGCGAATGAAATAGTAGCCATGATGGTGGCTTCTAAGAAGTCATCAAGAAGCAATAAATCTAAAATCGAAAATCTAAAATCGTAAATATTTCTCCGCCCAGGTGGCGAAACTGGTATACGCAAGAGCATGTATATTGTTATATCATTACCATTATGATATAGTAGTATGTATGAGAACAAAAAGCTGGACCGAGCAACAACTAAGAGAAGCGGTCAAGAAATCAACCAGCGTTAGACAAGTATTAAAATTGCTTAGGCTGAAATTGGCCGGTGGAAATTATAATCAAATAAAGAAATATTTGGTTATTTTTAGAATAAATACAAGCCATCTTAAGGGGCGCGGTTGGAATAAGGGATTAACTGGTTTTAGTAGTCCGAGAATCGCTTTAAATAAGATTTTGATAAGTAACAGCAATTTTCAAAGCTATAAATTAAAAAAAAGATTATACAAAGCAAAATTAAAATTACCTAAATGTGAAGAATGTGGTTGGGCGAAAATTTCACCGGACGGGCGTCTGCCACTGGAGCTTGATCATATAAATGGCAATAGCCGAGATAACAGAATAGAAAATTTAAGAATCCTTTGCCCTAATTGTCATAGTTTAAAACCAACACATCGGGGCAGAAATCGTAGAAAATAAAATGGCTCAGTGGCGGAACTGGTATACGCACAACACTTAAAATGTTGCGTCCTATGGGCATGTGGGTTCGACTCCCACCTGAGCCACCGAGAATGTGTTAAAATTTATGTTTGATAATTAGTTTCGTCAAGCGGGCTTGCCCGCGCGCCGTCGCCATAGCTTTGGCGGCGTGCGACCGAAGCGAAGCGTAGGCGGGTGTAGTACAATGGTTAGTACGTCAGGTTGCCAATCTGAAGACGGCGGTTCGATTCCGCTCACCCGCTCCAAAGAAAAAAACGCAGAAACACGCCATGGCGTGTTTCTGCGTTTTTCGTTTTTTATTGACTTTTATCTAATTTTAATCTAAAATGTTAATATCATAAATAGTTTTTCCCAATAGGTAATCCACCAGTTCTACTGGTGAGACTTGCAAAGGTTTTACCGTTCCGTCAACCACAAAAAAAGACAAAGTGTTGTATAATGAAAACGGCTTGATGAGTGGCCGTCGCTCATAAAACAACACTA
>JAQTVB010000021.1 GCA_028707005.1 Patescibacteria group bacterium | reverse complement strand
ATCTCTCTAATAATATCTTTTAAATCCCTTTTTTTATCTTTCTCTAAGTTCTCTAATTTATTTTGTTGTTGTGGAATTAGTTCTTTCATTTTTAATTTTATTTATAAACTGTCATTTCTGCTTCCAAAATATAATTCAGAATAAATGTTTCTACTACTCCCTCCTGGATTCCCGCCTGCGCGGGAATGACAAAAAAAAGAATAATCTACTCGCAATGACAATTATAATAACTTTCTCTTCCCAATATACTCGCATAAATCAGCTAACCGGCAGGAATAACCCCACTCATTATCATACCAAGCGACAACTTTCAGCAAATCGCCGTCCACAACTTTGGTTAAGGGCAGATCCACGATGGCGCTGGCCGGGTTGCCGATGAAGTCGGATGATACCAGCGGCTCCTCGGTCACGGCCACGAAACCTTTATAAGCGCCGGCCGCGGCTTTTTTTAAAGCCGCGTTCACCGCTTCGGCCGTTACCTGCTTTTCTGTAAGATAAACCGTATCGCAAAGCGACACGACCGGCGTGGGTACGCGCAAAGCCAAGCCGTCAAACTTGCCGGCCAACTCCGGCATGGTCTTAGCCACGGCCTTGGCCGCGCCGGTCGTAGTCGGCACGATATTAACGGCCGCGGCGCGAGCGCGGCGCAAATCCTTGTGCGGCCCATCCACCAAGTTCTGGTCGGCCGTATAAGCATGCGTCGTGGACATGACGGCTTTCTTAATGCCGAAATTTTCAGCAATAATTTTGGTCACCGGCGCCAGGCAGTTGGTCGTGCAAGAAGCCATGGAAATTATTTTATCATCTTTAGTTATATCTTTTTCATTAACCGACAGGACGATCGTTTTAATTTCTTCCCCTTTTGATTGCTCCCCCTTGATAAAGGGGGTTGGGGGGATTGTTTCCTTAGCTGGGGCCGAAATTATCACCTTTTTAGCTCCAGCTTTTAAATGTTCGCCGGCTCCGGCCGCGTCCAAGAATCTGCCCGTGCATTCCAGGACAATGTCCACTTTCATCTCCCGCCAAGGCAACTTAGCCGGCTCTGTTTCGGCTAAAACTAAATATTTTTTACCATCAATCAGTAAATTTTTTTCGTCCACGCCAACCTGCCCGGCAAAATCATAACAACTGTCATGCCGCAGAAGATGCGCTAAAGTTTTGGTGTCGGTCAAATCATTGATAGCCACAACTTTTACGCCCTTTTTATTCAAAAGCGCCTTAAAAGCGGCCCGGCCAATGCGGCCGAAGCCATTAATCGCGATATTCATATTATTTTGTTTAAAAATTATAGAATAATTATACCATAATTGCCCCCTCTTTAACAAAGTGGATAAAATCAAGATGGGATATAAAAACGTAGAGACGCGCTATGGCGCATCTCTACGTTTTTATATAATTGATATTTTCTTTCTATCCCGCTTTCACCTCAATCACCGCGTCAGCCTCGCCATTTTTGCCAAATAGCTGGACATCAACCGTCTGCTTTAAAATATGCTGAGCCACCACCCGGCCCTTTTTGCCGTCAACTTTCACTTCGCTGTTTAGCGACGGCAATTTTTCCGCCATTTTTTTATAGCCGTCTTCTTCAAACGACAAACAGCACATCAGGCGCCCGCAGACGCCGGAAATCCTTTCCGAGCCGCGATGCGCGCATTGCTGCAATTCCGCCATTTCCGAAGTAATAGAATTCAGCTCGCCCAAAAACCGGCCGCAGCATAAAGGCCGGCCGCAATGGCCGAAATCGCCGCAGTGCCTGGCTTCATCGCGGATGCCGATCTGCTGCAATCTGATGCTTTTGCCGAAATGTTTTGTCAAATCCTTAACCAGCTCCCTGAAGTCAACCCGGGAATCGGCGATAAAAGGAAAAGTAATCCTGGAATCGTCAAAAGAATAGCGCACTTCCACCAATTTCATGGGCAGCTGGTATTTTTCAATCAACTTTTTGCAAAAAACAAAATCTTTTTTCAGCTGCTTGACGTCGGGCAGCTTTGCAAAGTCAGCCGCCTCCGCGATTCTGATGATTTTCTTTATTTCCCCCTGTCCGGAGCCCGTCGAACCAGCCACGGGGGTCTGCTCTGAAAGAGTTGAAGCCGCGCCATCCGCCTGGTCCGGCAAGTCAATAAAACCGACGATTTTACCCAATTCCACGCCTAATTCTGTTTTAACGACAACTTGATCGCCGATTTTCAAAACTAAATCGCCCTGATCAAAATTATATTTTTTATCCCAGGGGGCGAATTGTACTTGAACAGCCTTCATAGATAATTTTTAATTTTCAATGTTTTAATGTTTGATAAATTGAAAATTGCATCATTGAAAATTGATTGCCCGCCTCGCCCGACGAGCGTGCGAGTCGAGGCGGGAAAATTGCGAATTGAAAATTTTATAAACTGTATCTGATAAACTTTTCCACCTTGACGCCGCCTAAAATCTCTTCCACTTTTTTTTCATCATCCTTAATGTACTCCTGCTTGATCAAGCAAATTCCTTCATAGTATTTCGCCAGCTTGCCAACCATGATTTTTTCAATCATTTTTTCCGGTTTGCCTTCTGCCAACAACTGCGCTCGATAGATTTCTTTCTCTTTGGCGATTTCTTCTGGTTGGACATTTTCCGGACTAATATATTTCGGATTGGCGGCCGCGATTTGCATAGCCAAATCATAGGCTAAATCTTCTTTGCCCGCCTGGTCCAAGGCTACTAAAACGCCGATGCGCCCGCCCATATGCGAATAGACGGCCAACGAACCGCCCGAGGATAAAACGCCATATCTTTTTACATCAAGCTTTTCACCGATTATTCCGCTTAAACTGTCCAGACTCTCTTTGACCGTACCCTGGTCAAGATTAAGCGACATTAATTCTGATAAATTTTTCGGCTGTCGGGCTTGCGCTAAAGCCATTACTTGATTGACAAAATTTTGGAATTTTTCATTGCGCGCCACAAAATCGGTTTCAGCGTTAACCTCTAGAATGAAGCCGACTTGCTTATCGGCGCTTAGCGCCACTTTAATAACGCCTTCGCTGGTCTCGCGCTCGCTTCTTTTTGCCGCCTTGGCAATGCCTTTCTTCCGTAAAATTTCCGCGGCTTTATCCAAGTCGCCGCCAGCCTCTTCCAAAGCTTTCTTGCAGTCAGTGATGCCGGCGCCGGTCTTCTCACGTAATATTTTTAATTTTTCCATAAAATCAATTAATGCCAATCCGCAAATCCGCCAACTGGCGGAGCGAATGCCGCTAATATATCTTATAGTATTTATATTATTCGCGGCATTCGCAATTTTATTTGCAGCATTCGCATTATATTATTTATTTTCCTTGTCTTTCTCCCCTTCCGCCTTACCCTCTTCTACCGCTTCTTTTATCAAAGCCATGACTAATTTTATGCCTTTGGTCGCGTCATCGTTGGCCGGGATAATATATTTCACTCCGGTGGGGTTGACATTGGTATCGCAGACAGCCACCAACGGAATATTTTTCTTTAAGGCTTCATTCAAAGCGGTTTTCTCTTTTTTAATGTCCCAGATAAAAATCACGTCCGGAGTTTTCGCCAAGCTTACCAAGCCGCCGACGTTGGTTTCCAGCTTCAAGATCTCGCGGTCAAAATCCAGCCGTTCTTTTTTCGTGTACTTGTCCAATTTGCCGCTGTTTCTTTTTTCCACCAGATCTTTGTATTTTCTCACCAAATTTCTGATGACCGCGAAATTGGTTAAAGTCCCTCCCAGCCATCTTTCCGACACGTAAGGCATCTTAATTTCCTCCGCGGTTTTCTTCAGCGCGTTTTTTACCTGCATTTTGGTGCCGACGAATAGAATTGACTTGCCTTCCCGCGCCTGCTTCTTTAAATAATCCAGAGCCGCGGCCAGCATGGTTTGAGTTTTCCTTAAATCAATGATATGGATGCCTTTTCTTGAACCAAAAATAAAAGGCTCCATTTTCGGGTGCCATTTTGAGGTGCGATGCCCAAAGTGCATGCCTGCCTTAAGCATCTCTTCTAAAGAAGTTTTTTTCATAAAAATTTTTTCCTTTTCTCCGCCCGGGGCGGATTAGCCTCTACTCCATGCCGTCCAGCTCCAGTTTAAAAAATCGGGGCTGGACAAGGAAAGTTATGGAGTATGAGAGATTAATAAATAAGTCCGCGATATGCGGATGTACTGAATATTAGATTATAATATTATTTATAGTTTGTCAACCAGGGCGCTCTCTTGCCAAAAATTATCATCCATGTTAATCTGAAATCTATTGATTTAGTTTGTGAATTTTATCAAGGAAATTGTGGTTGAGGAGTGGCAGAGTGGTTTAATGCAACGGCCTTTGAAGCCGTTCTTCGCTGGTTCGAATCCAGCCTCCTCAGCCAATCGCTCTTTTTAAAGATCTGGGTCGGGGCGTAGCGTAGTCTGGTAGCGCGATCCGCCGGGGATAGGTCGATGGTTCAAATCCATCCGCCCCGACCAATCAGTTCTTTTTTAGATTAAGTTGTATGAAACGACTTTGCTTTAGGCAGGGAATGTGCGCCTGGCGTGATCCTCTTCTTTCCCGACTCCTCTGGAAGAGGTGATCTTCGCCGCATTCCCTGCCACCAACGCGGCCAAGGGGTTGCTCGATGGTACGAGCATTCATTATTGTGGACGATTCCTAGTCGTCATAGCAATAATGAAAAGCGCGGGTTCAATTCCCGCTCCCTTGGCCGTTATCTTGGGCTGCCTAGGCGCTGCCCAATGGTAGAGCATCGGTTTCTTCAGCTGTGAGCATTGGATTTAAGCTGTTCTGTCCGCGCGCCCATCGCGAGTGACGCAAAAAAGACAGAGCGCTCTAGTTCAATGCTCACTTCCTTTATAAAGTTTTCAAACAATAAATCATTATTACGATCGGATTTATTCACTAAATTCGCTTTAAATTAGCTTTTTATTGTTAATTATGAAAAAAGACATTCACCCCAAATACTATCCCGCGGCCAAAGTAAGTTGCGCTTGCGGCAATAATTTCACCACCGGCTCTACTCTGCCCGAGCTCAAAGTGGAAATCTGTTCAGCCTGCCATCCTTTTTATACCGGCAAGCAGAAATTGATTGACACCGCCCGCCGCGTGGAGAAATTCCAGGCCAAAGTTGAAGCCAAAGCCAAAAGCAAAACCGCGCATAAAAGCAAACGCGCCAAGCACGTGGGCAAGGCTAAAGCCAAGGCGGCCAGGAAAACTGAAAAAAAGTAACCACGCCATCTTAAAACGGCTATTCTTTATAGTATGGCAAAATGTTGCTATACTTTATAAAGGAAGCCGTTTTTGGTAATGTCTAATAGTAAAAATACGATTTAACTATTAGGAGCTCTAGTATTGGGCATTTTATTAGAAATTAGAAATTGAATATTAGAAATTAATAACCATATGTATTCCGCAATCAAGCAAAAATTTAAAAGTTTGGAAGATCAACTGTCAGACCCAGCCGTTATTTCTGATGCCAAAAAACTGAAAGAAATTTCCAAACAGCATAGCGACCTGAAAGACGTCATCGGGCTGATTTTAGAGCTGGAAAAAAAGCAAAATCAGCTGGCGCAAAACGAAGAGATTGCCCGGGGCGACCACGACCAGGAGCTGATGAAAATCGCTAAAGATGAGATCGTTGAATTAAAACCGCTGGTTCAGGAATTAAAAGATAAAATTGACGCGGAGTTGCATCCGGCCGACCCTAACGACAAAAAAGATATTATCATGGAAATCAGGGCGGGCGCGGGCGGCGATGAATCGGCCTTATTCACGGCCGAACTGTTCCGCCTGTACGCCCGCTATGCCGAAAGGCGCGGCTGGAAACTAAACATTTTCTCCTCCAACCGCATCGGCATCGGCGGCTACAAGGAAATCATCTTCTCTATTAGCGGCAAAGATGTCTACGGCAGCCTGAAATACGAAGCCGGCACGCATCGGGTGCAACGGGTGCCGGAAACGGAAAAAGCCGGCCGGGTGCATACCAGCACGGCGACCGTGGCGATTATGCCGGAAGCCGAAGAAATTGAACTGGAAATCAAGCCCCAGGATGTAAAAATAGACACTTACTGCTCTTCCGGACCGGGCGGACAAAGCGTTAATACGACTTATTCGGCCATCAGAATTACCCATCTGCCCACCGGCCTGGTCGTTACCTGCCAAAACGAAAAATCCCAGCATCAAAACAAAGAGCAGGCCATGCAGATCCTGCGCTCCCGGCTGCTCGCCATGATGGCGGATGAAAAGCGCGCCAAAGAATCGGCCGAGAGAAAACAGCAGATCGGTTCGGGCGATAGAAGCGACAAAATCCGCACTTATAATTTTCCTCAAGATCGCGTCACCGACCACCGCATTAAGCAAAACTGGCACGGCATCACCAGAATTATGGACGGGGATATTGAAGAAGTTATCATCGCACTGAAGAAGGCGGATAAATAATTTTCAATTTCTATGGCTATCGCTCAAGCCCTCAATCTCGCCATCGCCAAATTACGAGCTAAGAACATTTCCCTTCCGCACCTAGAGGCGGAAATTTTATTATCCGAAATTTTAAAAAAGCCGCGCGAATTTTTGCTGGCTCATGGAGAAAAATCTTTAACCGCCGGCCAGTCGCGTGGATTTAACCGATTGATTGCCAGGCGGCTTAAAGGCGAGCCGGTTGCCTATCTAACCGGCCATAAAGAATTCTACGGCCTGGATTTCATGGTTAACAAAAATGTCTTGATCCCCCGCCCGGAAACCGAGCTGATGGTGGAAGAAGCGCTCAAGCTCCTTGCCAGTAACCGGCAACCGGCAACCATCATTGACGTCGGTACTGGTTCAGGGTGTGTTATAGTAAGTCTGGCAAAGGCAATCAAGAATTACGAATTAAAAATTACCTGCCTACCTGCCTACCGGACAGGCAGGCCGGACAGGCAGGCGAATTACAAATTAATAGGAACTGATATTTCAAAAAGGGCTCTAGATATTGCAAAAAAAAATGCTAAATACCATAACGTTGATAAACAAATAAAATTCCTCGAAAGCAACCTTTTAAAATCGATAATTAATAACTCTAAATTCGTAATTCGTAATTCTAAATTGATAATTGTTTCCAATCTGCCCTACGGCTGGAAGGCCTGGAAGAATAATTGCTCGTTGGATACCGCCGGCCTGAAATTTGAGCCGGCAATCGCGCTTTTCACCGACAAAAACGGTTTGGGACTTTATGAAAAATTGTTTCAACAGATAAAAGAGTTGCGAGATATGAGTTGTGAGTTGCGAGATATCTGCGCGCTCTGCGAGATAGATCCCAGGCAGACGATGATGATGAAAAAATTAATCAAACGGCTCCTGCCACAGGCAAAATTGCAAATAAAAAAAGACCTAGCCGGCCTTAATCGTTTGGCGATCATAAAAATATAAAAAATATAAAAAACCGCGGCATAATTTCTGCCGCGGTTTTTTATGTTGAACTATTGGGTAGTAGTATGGATGCCGGCATCGCCTGACTTTGAACTTGATTCAAGGTAATAACTAATTTTAAATTGATCTCTGACGTTGGAAAAATAGTAATAGCAGAAATTTTTTGACGGACTCACCGCAAAACCTCCGCTTACGCTACCGGGCGCGGTAGCGGGCCAAAGAGGATCTCTTGGCACAGTGACTAAAACTTGCGCCTGCTCCAGAGCGGCGCCCACACCGCCAACAGCGTTTAAGCATTCGCCGGTAGAGGCCGGGTAACCGGTGGCAGAATCATTAAGATACATGGCTAAAGCGCGTTTAATCGTAGAGATATCCGCCGCCCTCACCGCGTCTCTGGCGTTCATTCTCACAACATTAAATATCGCTACCGAGACAACGGCAAGAAAGCCGATAATGGAAATTACCACCAGCAGCTCGATTAAAGTAAACCCCTTGTTTTTAAATAATCTTTTTATCATATATTTACTTGCCGCCAAATAATTAGCGGTATAAATTGATTTATCCACACTAGCCTTATTGTTATTATAACATAATATTCAAATTTTAAAAACCAGCCCTTCCGCCTGGGGGCGGATAAATCGGGCTGGGAAAAATCAAATGATTTTTTAGCTATTCTTTCGGCAAGCTTATTTCTTTGTTTCGTCGGCTTTTTTATTTTCAGGCTTGGCCGATGATTCCGGCGCGGCCGGTCCCTTCGCTTCTTTGCCGGGTTCTTGAGCCGCGGCCTCGCCTTCAACCGGCGCGGCTTCAACCGGCTTGGGGGCCTCAACTTCAATCTTGGTTTCCACCACGCCGACCACCGCTTCGTTGGTGGCGCTGGCCAATTCCACGCCCTGGGGCAAAATCAAATCATGCAATCTGATAAAATTATCAAACTCAACCAGTTTGGAGATATCAACTTCAATATGGCTTACCAGGTCTCCGGGCAAGCAGCTTACTTTTACCGTGTCCATATTCTTGACTAAAGTGCCGCCCAAATCTTTAACCGCTTTGGACTCGCCGACAAAATGCAGCGGTATTTCAGTAAGAATCTTTTTGGCCATATCCACCTGGTAGAAATCAATATGGATAACATTGTCAGTAAGGCCGTCTCTTTGGACATCCTTGACAATCACCTTTACCGGCTTATCCTGACCGACGGATAAATCAACCAAATTAAACTCGCCAGCTACTTTAAAAGCTTTGGCAAAATCATGTTTCTTCACTTTAATGCTTTTGTTGGCCGCGCTCGCGCCGTACATAATCGCCGGAATAAAACCGGCCTTTCTGATGACTTGGGCTTTGCCGTCTTTTTCGCTGATCAGTTGCGCCTGCAATTGTACTTTGGTCATAATATAAACACGAAATTAACGAATATTAAACGAAAAACACGAAACCAGGCAAGGACCTGTCATATCATTCGTCTCTTTCGCTTAATATTCGTTTATTTAGTGTATTAATTAGTAGTTAATTTTCGTTCTGATGATAATGCTTTCTATCACCCCGACCAGCATCAAGCTGGAAATCAGGCCGCTGCCTCCATAACTTAAAAAGGGCAAGGAAATGCCGATGACCGGCAAGATGCCCAGATTCATACCTATATTAATAAACATTTCAATAAAAATCAAGCTCACCGAGCCTAAAATGAAAAAAATGCCGAAATCATTGTTGATTTTCTTCAAATAATAAAGGGCACGATAAAAGAAAATGGCAAAGAACAGTAAAATCAACAAAACTCCGGTAAACCCCAATTCTTCCGAAACTACGGCAAAAATAAAGTCGGTCTGCGCTTCGGGCAGAAATTTCAGCTGCGATTGGGAGCCAAAACCCAGGCCGCGGCCGGTGAGCCGGCCGGCGCCGACCGCGATAATCGCCTGCGAGACATTATAGCCCTGGTCCAAAGCGTTAAACGAGGGATTTAAAAAAGTGCTGATTCTTTCTTTCTGATAATCCTGGAAGACGAAATACCAGGAACCGGCGAAGACGACGGCCAACGCCAAAAAAATCGTAATAAAATATTTTTTATCAAAACCCGCCAGCGCGACCATGGCCAGCCACAGCAAAAATAAAATAAAAGCCGAACCGAAATCAGGCTGGGCCAAAACCAGCGCGATGAAAACTATCGCTCCGCTGAAAGAAACGGCCAGATGCTTCAACCCTTTGGCTTTAAGCGAAGTTGAAGAAAAATATTTTGCCAAAAACAAAACCAAAACAAATTTTATGAATTCAACCGGCTGGAGATTAAAACCGCCCGCGTTATACCAGCCTCTGGTCCCGCGGTTGACTTGTCCAAAAATCAAAACGCCGGCCAGCAAAATAAAACCTAAAAAATAGAAATATCCGCTATAGCTCCTTAAGCTGCCATAATCGAAAAAAGCGAACAAAAAAAGCAGGATAACTCCCGCGATGATAAAAATGATCTGCTTTTTGAAATTAAGCAAATCCAATTGCGACCGCCCCAACGCCACGCTGTAAATTTCCGCCAGCCCGAAACAGACCAAGAGTATAACCGAAGTAAACAGAATCCAGTCAAAATTTTTTAAATATATGATTAATTTATTGAACATCTTTTATTTGTCATTCCCGCGAAAGCGGGAATCCAGAAACACGTTCGTGCAACTAACCCTGGATTCCCGCTTTCGCGGGAATGACAGAAAGTTTACTTCTCCTGCCCCACGCCACCCTCAAAAGGAATGTAAATATCGTCTTTCATGATATTAATTTCCGGGATAATTTCAATCTTGTCAACTCGGCCGATATCGCCCGGCCAGCTTAAGGAAACCGCTCTGGTCTCGCCTGACATGAAATCGCTTAAAGCGTAATGATTCACGTTGGCTAAACCGCCGCCGTAAAGCAGAATGGTAAAACCAACGTCCCAATAATTAAAAGCCGTCTGATTGGTCACTTTAAAATCCAATTGGTTCAAATTTAATTTTTCAGAAATCAAGCCGGAGCTCGGCGGCGTAAATTTTATCTCGGAGCTTGCTATGTTTAAATGTTCACGATAAAAAACGTCCCAGTCGGAAATTCTATGCTGGTTGACCCTGTGCCAACTGATGTTTTCCATAATCATCTGGACCTGAAGCGGGGCGGAGGCAAAGTCCTGGGCCAAAGCCAAAAGATATTTATCTTCCATAGGCAGGATAAATCCCGGAGTTTTTTTCGTCTCCACGCCGTTGGCTACAAAGTAATAGTCAAACTCCGCCCACCATTTCTGATTGTCGTTTTTTATCTGGGCATAAAAATCATATTTTTTGTCGGCAGATTTTATGACGCCGACCGGAGCAATCGCCAACTGCTTGGCGCTTATCTGCAAGACATAATCATGCCCGATGCTTGAAACCTCAACCATTTGCCTGGTTAAAATAGCGTCTTCATTCATGCCGCGGGCCAAATAATCGGTAAAGACATAGATAGTATAGGACCAGGAAACTGCGCCGACCAGCATCAAGAAGCCGTATAAAATTCTTCTTAGCAGTTGCTTATGCTCAACATACCATAAGCCTATTTCCAATTCTTTGGTGGTGATGCCTTCCGGCCCGGTATAATTCTTTAATTTGTCATCCAGCCGCTTTGCTTCGTCCTGGCCGGCCTGGCGCTGGCCTAAATTTTGATTATTATCCATGGCTTTATTTTAACATAAATCGCCATCTGATAGCAACCTTTGCTTTTATGAAAATGATATAAATCTTCAATTGCTTGCATCTCGTAATTTCAGACGAACACCCTTAATTCAGGTAAGTCAATTACCCTTGCCACCCAGCCTTTTTTTTGATAAAATTATAGTATAGAAATAAGCTCGAAACGTTGAGTTAATTTTTGTAATAAAATTGCTAATATTAAATAAAATATACCATAAAATAATTTGCGAATTTTAATTTGTAATGTTCGCATTTTATTTGTAGTATTCGCATTATAAATATGGTAAATAAAAAACTAGAAAAAAAGAGGGCTGCCGGTGCTTACGATGCCGAATCCATTACCGTACTTGAGGGCCTGGAGCCGGTACGCAAACGTCCGGGCATGTACATCGGTTCAACCTCCGCTACCGGCTTGCACCATTTAATTTGGGAGGTGGTTGATAATGGCATTGATGAAGCCATGGCCGGGCATGCTACTCTGATCCGCGTCACTATGCTGGACAATGGCCTGGTTGAAGTTTATGACAATGGCCGAGGCATTCCGGTTGGTATCCATAAAGTCACGAAAGTTTCCGCTCTGGAAACCGTTTTAACCAAACTGCACGCCGGCGGCAAGTTTGGCGATGGCGGCGGCTATAAAGTTTCCGGCGGACTTCACGGCGTGGGCGTCTCCGTGGTAAACGCTTTAAGCGAATATCTAAAAGCCGAGGTGCACCGCGAAGGCAAGGTCTGGATGCAGGAATATGAACGCGGCAAGCCCTTAAAAAAAGCCAAACCGATCGGCAATTCAAAAAAAACCGGCACAATTATCACTTTTAAACCGGACGCGCAAATTTTTGAAGAACTGGAATTCAACTGGGGCACGATTCTGGACCGGCTAAGACAGCAGGCTTACTTAACCAAGGGTATTACCATTGAAGTGGCCGACCGGAGAAAAAACCACCGCCCGAAAAATTATAAATTCTATTTTGAAGGCGGCATCAAAGCTTATGTGAAATCATTAAACCGCAATAACCAGATAAAACATGAAACGATTTTTTACGTTGATAAGGAAATTAACGATTCGCGGGTGGAAGTGGCTTTGCAGTATAATGACGGCTTTAATGAAATCGCGCTGGCCTTCGCCAACAACATTATCAACCCCGAAGGCGGCACGCACCTAGCCGGTTTCCGCACCGCTTTAACCAGGACTTTAAACAGCTACGCCCGCGCCCAAAATCTGATTAAAGAAAAAGAAGAAAATCTGACCGGCGAAGACGTGCGTGAAGGCTTAACCGCCATTATCAGTGTTAAGCTTACCAATCCGCAATTTGAAGGCCAGACCAAAAGCAAGCTGGGCAACGCGGAAATAAAAACTTACGTGGAGCAGATTTTTGGCGATAACTTTACTGCTTTTTTAAACGAAAACCCGCGCCAAGCCGAAGCGATCATCGCTAAGTGCTTCCTCTCGGCCCAGGCCAGGATTGCGGCCAGGACCGCCCGCGCTTCCATTTTAAGAAAAGGCGCCCTGGAAGGCATGACCTTGCCGGGAAAACTGGCCGATTGCTCAAGCCGCAAGCCGGAAGAAAGCGAATTATACATCGTCGAGGGCGACTCGGCCGGCGGCTCGGCCAAGCAGGGCCGCGATCGCAAATTCCAGGCCATCCTGCCCTTAAGAGGCAAAATTCTTAACGTGGAACGCGCCCGCTTGGATAAAATGCTGGCCAACAATGAAATAAAAAACTTGGTTATCGCCTTGGGAGCCAACATTGACGATCAATTTGATTTGGGCAAGCTGCGCTACCATCGCATCATTATCATGACCGATGCCGACGTAGACGGCGCCCACATCAGAACTCTGTTGCTTACTTTGTTTTACCGCCATTTTAATGCGCTCGTGCAAAACGGCAATTTGTATATTGCCCAGCCGCCGCTTTACCAAATCAAAAAAGGTACAACCGTTAAATACGCCTACTCGGATGATGAGAAAGAAAAAATCATTAAAGAGCTGGGCGGCGATGTAGGGGCAATTCGCGAATTGCCCGCCGGCGAAGAGGAAGAAACGGCCGACGTAGGGTCAGGTCGTCGCGACCTACCCCTGCCGGAAGATGCTGAATCGCCTGGAGCCAAAACCAAAGCGCCGACACGCCTTAACATCCAGCGCTACAAGGGCTTGGGTGAGATGAATCCCCAACAGCTTTGGGAAACCACCATGAACCCGGAAACCCGCATTATGAAGCAGGTCAATGTCGACGATGCGGCTTTGGCCAATGAAACTTTTGAAATGCTCATGGGTTCGGACGTAGCGCCCAGAAAACATTTCATTCAGACGCATGCCAAAAAAGGCAATTTGGATATCTAATTTTTTTGTCATTCCCGTACGATGAAGGCGAGGAAACGTTTCCTCGCCTTCATGTTTTTATTTTCTCTCTTTTATTTTCTCTTTCACTTCTTCCACGAACTTCTCTTTCTCCATTTCCCGCGCTTGCTTCTCTCCCCTGTCCCTAACCGCTAATTTGCCGGATGCCATTTCCCGGTCGCCCACGACCAGCATGTACGGCACTTTTTCCGCCACGGCTTTTCTGATTTTGTTGCCCACGGTCTCGTCGGCATCGTCCACTTCTACTCTCATGCCATGATCTTTCATCTCCTGCGCCAGCTTCTGGCAATATCCCGCATGCGCCGCGCCCACAGAGACGATTTTCACCTGAACCGGCGAAAGCCAAACCGGAAAGGCGCCGGCATAATGCTCAATTAAAAACGCCATGGTTCTTTCAAAGCAACCGATTGAAGAGCGATGAATAACAATCGGTTCGCGCTCTTTTCCTTCTTGGTCAATATATTTCATAGCAAACCTTTTGGGCATAACAAAATCATATTGGACCGTAAAGGCGGTTTCTTCTTGGCCATTAATCTTTTTCATTTGCACATCAATTTTCGGCCCGTAAAAAGCGGCTTCTCCTTTGGCCTCAAAAAAAGGCGCTTTAATTTTTTGTAAAGTGCTCCTTAAAACACCTTCGGCCGCCTCCCAGGCCGCGTCGTCTTTATAATATTTTTTGTTGTCATCCCTATCGCCCAGAGAAAGTCGATAACGATAATCAATATTCTTTTTTAGACCAAAAACTTCGTTGGCGTAGTCAATGAGGCTCAAAACATTTTTAATTTCATCTTCAGCCTGTTCTTTTGCACACACGATATGCGCGTCGGCCAAACAAAACATCCGCACCCTGGTCAAACCGGATAATTCTCCGCTTTTTTCATACCTATACTGATGCGCGATTTCGGCTAAGCGCACCGGCAGCTCTCTATAGCTTCTGGGCCGAGAATTATAAAGCTCAAAATGATGCGGGCAGGTCATGGGCCGTAAAATCAACTCTTCTTCATCAACTTTCATGACCGGATACATGGTTTCTTTGTAGTAAGGGTAATGGCCGGATTTCTTATATAGGTCCACTCTGGCCAAATTGGGGGTAACCACATGCTGATAACCTCTTTTGCCTTCTTCTTCTAAAACAAACCTTTCCAATTCTTTTCTGATTACCGTGCCTTTGGGGGTAAGTAAAGGCAATCCTTTGCCGACGATTTCGGAAAAAACGAATAAATCCAGCTCTTTGCCTAGCTTCCTATGATCCCGTTTTTCCGCCTCGGCCATCATCTTTATGTGATTTTCCAGCTCCTGTCTGGTAGAAAAAGCCAAGCCGTAAATCCTGGTAAGCATTTTGTTTTTCTCGCTCCCCCGCCAATAAGCGCCGGCCAGCTTTTCCAGCTTCCAGCTGCCGTTTTGTATTTGCTCCGTGGATTTAAGATGAGGTCCGCGGCATAAATCCTCAAACTCGCCCAATTTATAGTAGCTAACCGACTCTTCACCAGCTTTCTTTAAATCTTTTATCATCTCCAACTTATAAATTTGCCCGCTCTTTTTTTCGCGCGCCAGGGCTTTAGCAATCGGCAACGCGGATTTTTCAAACGGCAAATTGGCTTTAATAATCTTTTTCATTTCCTCTTCAACTTTCAGCAAATCGCCATCGCCTAATTTATCTTTGCCGAAATCCAAATCATAATAAAAACCGTTATCCACGGCCGGACCAATCGCGAACTTGGTTTTAGGGTATAATTTTAAAACCGCCGCAGCCATGACATGCGCTAAAGAATGCCGCGTTAGTTCTACTTTGTCCGCCTTAGCTTTAGCGTCGGCGGATTTGTCATTTTTTTCTGGCATATTTTTTAATTATCTAAATAAGATGAGACTTTTCTCTTAAATTTTGTAAATATTGCTTAAAATCTTCTGTAATGCGATGATTTTCATCGCGCGGAAAATCACTTAAGTAAATACCATAAGCATCTAAAAAAAATCTGTGACGAATTTCGATGCCATCATTAAACATACCGTCAGAATCATTATTTTCATCATTTCTTTCCAATATTGGCTTAACTTCTCTCTCGTATCTTCTTAAAACATCTTCCACTGCTTTTCTTAATATAAATTGCTCATTGATTGATAGTTTATCTATGCCATAAATTAATTTTAAAGATTTCTTGGCTTTTTCAAAAGATTGATTCACCTGTTCTTGATTATTCTGTACTGATTCAATTCCTTGTTCCATATTATTTTTTTGTCATGGCGGGCTTCCTGCCTGCCGGTAGGCATGGGACCCGCCATCTAGGAGTGTGAGCCACAAACATGCTAATCCTGCTGACATGATACTGCTGCTTGCTCCTGGATGCCGGATCAAGTCCGGCATGACAACCTTAATTTTTAAAACCCCGTCCTGGTGCACTAAAAAATTAATGCACTGGGACGGGGTTTCCGCGGTTCCACCCAGTTTTCTCCGCCCGGGGCGGAGACGCTCAATTCAATCAGGCTTAGCCCTATTTATCAGGGTTCCAGTAAAGGACTATGGCTGGTAACCATAGCAATCGCCTTGTGTTTTATTTTATTAAATTTATTAATATCTCCAATTCTTGCTGATTGGCAATTTTTTCTCTCTTGAAAATATTGATTACTTTTGTTTTCCAGCTTTTATCTCTTTCCTGATCGCCTTTCATATAGGAAATTATATCACCCTTGTTTTCCGAGAGCTTAACATCAATATAATTTTTCATTTCATGGCGATGTTTGCCAACCTCATCGCTCACTATCCTGCTAACAGCCGGCAGAATTACTTCTTCGGCAAACTTGCCTAATTTAACATCAAACGATTTATTGATTTCGTCGAATTTTTTGTCAAAGGATTGATTGACCTCTCCAAATTTCTTGTCAAATTTAACATCAAATGATTTATCTAATCTATCATATAAACTATCCAGATCAGCTTTTACTATCGGTTTGTTTTTATCTTTTTTTGGCATGGTATTATTATATTTTAGCTAAACCAAAATGTCAATTCTACTGCTTAATCACGATTTCAATCCGATCAACCAGCTTCGGCATCGTCCTGATAAACGAAGGAAAAAACCTTATTTCATAGCCGGAAACTTCCGGCAGGTTATCCAAATAAGCCTTTACCTGCTGTTCATTCAGGCCGGTTAAATTATTTTTTTTGATAACTTTGGCGCCGTCTTTCATGGTCGTTCTGGCGGTAAAATTAACATTGACGACGGCCAGCCCCTGTTTTAAATCAACATTATTTAAAGCGTAGGTTACGCTTTGTCCGTTGAACTCGCTAATGGTTTTGTCATCGGCCAAAGCCGCGTTCAGTTTGGCCGCCAATTGCCCGTAAACATCGTTGGTTTTAAACGCCACCACGGTTGCCAGGCCTTTTATTTTAATTATGAAGCTTTCCTGTTCTTCCCCGACTTTGCCCTGAACCTCTTGGCTGATGGAATTATTATCCAGCTGCAAAAGCAATTCATCGTATTCGCCGTAATTTTTTGACGCCTCCTCTTTCACTTTGGCTAACAGGCCTTCTTTTAACTTGCTTACCGCCAAATCAATGTCGCTCTGATTAATAATATGCTTAACTTTTTCGCTATATTTCATCGGCTGGTCGCTCTGAGCGTAAATCTGATCCTGCAATCCGGCCCAAAGACCGGGGATGGTAAATTTGCTCGGCCCGATCGCCATCTCCGCTTTAGCCTCATCGGCATAAACCTCGGCCATCACTTTTCCTCCGGCCGGAACGTTAACGGTATTTTTCAGCCTGAAAAGCTTGCCATTCGGCCCAAGCAGCCTGGTCGTCGCCACTAACGGCTGATTTTTAACGTAGTTATTGATCAGCGTCACCCGGCCGGTAACTTCCTCGCCTAAAACTTCTTTGCCGCTTGAGTTAAAAGTCTGCGATAATTCGGCCGGCAATTGTTTGACAACGCCGCTGATTTACCCCTGATTAAGCGCCGGATCAACCGCGCCGGTATCCAATATTTCCAGGCTCACGCTATCGGTGATTTTTTCTTGGGTCGGGATAATCACTAAAGTGGCTTTGGAAAATCCAAAGTACGCGACCAGCAACGCGAGAATAATCGTTAAGGCGGCGAAGCTTAAAACGATTTTAAAATAAATATTCTTGGCGCCGCTCTTTTTCGCGGCCGGCTGTGTTTTTTTAAAAATCGGACTGGCTTTAGGCATGGCCGGCTTTATATTTATATCGCCGCTGAATTGCAATGGCGATTTATCAATTTTTTTCCGGACCGCGGGTTTTCTCGGCGCTTTCTTTTTCGGCTTTTTGAAATTGTCCGGGCTGGGATTTAAAAAATTTGTGTCTGGCATATATTTAAAGTTAAAAGTTTATAAAGTTATAAAGTTTAAAGTTAAAGACTTTATAAACTTTCAACTTTACAGCTTTATAACTATTTTACCAACTTTCCGCCATTATGTCTAATTTAAAATTCTATTTATCTCTTTAACCAGATCTGGGCCGTAATTAACCTTAAAATCAGTTTCCACGAGCTTAACGCCCGCGCCCACTGCTAGCTGAAAAAATACTTTATTCTCGCCACCATGATTAACCAAAATTTCTTTTAATTTAGACAAAATTTCAATATTGACGCCTTGGTTAAAATTAATAAATAACTTGCCGTCTTTAAAGTTTAAATGCTTCGCGGCTGGCGCGGCAACGGATTTAGCCGGCCGGGCATAAAATTTCCTGGTTCCGCCGTTGCCATTGCCGCCGAAGCCGTACCCGCGCGCCGCGTCTTTCGCGGCGGCGGTGAATTTATTCACCGCCTCGCCGGCGGTCTCGGCGGTAAGTTCCATAACTTTATTGCACAGCAGCTTAAGCTCCTGATCTTTGTCGGAAAGCTTGCCCTGGCAAAGCACGATTTTTCCTTCCTGCCAGATTAGATTATTTTCTTTTAGCAGGCTGGGAAAAACCAGCACTTCCAAATTGCCCGTTAAATCTTCAACCTTAACGAAGAGCATGGGCTCGTTGGAGCGGGTAATAATTTTTTTTATTTTGGTGATTACTCCGCCCAGCGCCACCTGATAGTCCGACTGATGCTCCGCCAAGCCGGCGATAGGCAAAACTGACGAATTTAATAATTGCTTAAAGCCGGAAAAAGGATGGTCGCTGATATAGAGCCCCAAGAGTTCCTTTTCCCAGGTGAGCTTTTCCTGCGCTGTGGCCGCCGGAGCCTTAGCCAATTTTATCTTATGATTAAAATTAGAGCTGGGCGCGTCCATAAATAAACTGGCCTGGCAGTTTGATTTTGCTTTGGCAATTTCATGGTTAAATTCCAAAATATTTTCCATGTTGCCCAGAAACTGGCCGCGTTCGCCGAAATTATCAAGTCCGCCGCTCTTAATCAGGCTTTCCAGCGATTTTTTATTCAAATCCTTGTCGCAGACTCTTTCCAACAAATCGGTAATATCTTTAAAGGGGCCATTAGCTTTCCGTTCTTTTATTATTTCCTCGGCAATGTGGCCGCCGATATTTTTTATGGCCTTGAGCCCGAAGCGGATAGTTTTAGGCTCTTCACTTTTATCCACCGCCGCATTTTTTTCCGTGCCGCTGGTTACCACCGTAAAGGACTCAAACGACTGGTTGATGTCCGGCGCCATGACTTTTATGCCCATATGGCGGCATTCGTCAATCTCAATGGCGATGCGGTCCAAATTTTCCTGATCCGCGGTTAACAGCGCGGCCATGAATTCCGCCGGCCAATGCGACTTTAAATAAGCGGTCTGATAGCCGATCAAAGCGTAGCAAGCGGCATGGCTGCGGTTAAAACCGTAGCCGGCAAACGGCTCAATAAAAGAGAAAATCATCTCCGCTTGCTGGCTGGAGATGCCGTTTTTAACGCAGCCGTCAATAAATTTCTCTTTTTGTTCGGCTAACAGCTTGGCGATTTTCTTGCCCATGGCTTTCCTTAAAACATCGGCCTCGGCCATGGTAAAACCGGCCAAGTTCCTGGCAATTTGCATCACTTGCTCCTGATAGATGGCCACGCCGTATGTTTTCGCGAGTATGGGCTCAAGCTTGGCATGGAGATAGCGCGGCTTTTTGCGGCCATGCTTGCCGTTGATGTAATCAGGAATCCATTCCATGGGACCGGGCCGGTACAAAGCGACCATGGCGATGATATCTTCAAACTCGGTGGGCTTGAGCTCCTTTAAATACCGCTTCATGCCGCTTGATTCAAATTGAAAAACGCCCGTGGTTTCTCCGGCCTGAAATAGCTCATAAGCCAGTTTGTCGTTTTGCGGAATTTTATCAATGTCAATCGTTAAGCCGCGGGTATTTTTTATAATCTTGATGGCCGACTCAATAATGGTTAAATTTTTTAAGCCCAAAAAGTCCATTTTCAAAAGCCCCAAATCTTCCACCGGATGCAGCGAATACTGCGAAATAATCGTCCGGTCCGAAGATGAGGCGTATTGCAAAGGAACGTATTCGGTCAAAGAATCTTTGGTGATCACCACGCCGCAGGCATGGGTGGAAGCGTGGCGCGCCACGCCTTCCAGCCGCTTGGCGTAATCAATGATCCGCCGCGCCGCCGGGTCATTTTTATAAAGCTCTTTTAATTCGCCGATTTCCTCCACCGCTTCCTTGATTTTAGAAAACATGGGAATGGTTTTGGCCAGCCTGTCGCATAATTCATAGGGGTAGCCGAGCACCCGGCCGACGTCGCGGACCGCGGCGCGGGCCGCCATGGTGCCGAAAGTGATGATCTGCGCCACATGGTCTTTACCGTACTTTTCTTCAACATAACGGAGCACTTCGTCGCGCCGAGTATCGGCAAAATCCATGTCTATATCAGGCATGGAAATTCTGTCCGGATTTAAAAAGCGCTCAAACAACAAGTCGTATTTCAAAGGATCAATATTGGTAATATTCAATAGATACGACGCTAAAGAACCGGCAGCCGAACCGCGGCCCGGCCCAACCACGATTTTATTGCTTTTCGCCCAATTGACAAAATCCGCCACGATCAAGAAATAAGACGGCCAGCCCATTTTTTTTATAATAGCCAATTCATAATCCATTCTCTCCCTGATGGCCTTGTCAACCTGCTCATAATTTTTACCATAGCGCAAAATCAGGCCCTGGCGGCATAAATTATCAAGATAAGCGCCGTTATCCTGGCCGTCGGGCGAGCTGAAAAACGGCAGCTGAATTTTTCCCAAGTCTATTTCTAAATCACAGGCGGCAACAATTTTTTCCGTATTGGCAATCGCTTCGGGCGTATCTTTAAAGGCTTCAATCATCTCTTTGGCCGGGCGAAAAGAAAAATCAGAGCCT
>JAQTVB010000020.1 GCA_028707005.1 Patescibacteria group bacterium | reverse complement strand
GGCCGCGAAAAAATGGTATGTGATTGACGGAAGTTTCATGAATGATTTAATTGATACCTGGGCCATACATCAAAAATGGCATATTGTTCCGGTCAATAATATGATGGCGGAAAAATTGACGCCGGTTTGGCTGGCTGGCGCTTCCTGCGATTCAGATGACTGTTATACCGCTGGCGGTACTTACATTTCATTACCGCAACTGGAAGATGTGAAAGAAGGCGATTATCAATACATCGCCTTGTTTGATTCGGGCGCTTATCAAGACGCTTTAGCTTCGCATCATTGCTTGTTATCGTCGCCCGCCAAAGTGATCGCGCAAAACGGCATTTTAACCATCGCTCGCCGGCGCGAGACGCCGGACGATGTGGGCAAGATGTTTGGTTGGTGAAGGGAAAAATAAGAACCAAGTTATAAAGTTCATAAAGTTATAAAGTTGAAAGTTGTCTGTTTTAGCTCTTTTACTTTATAACTTTGTGAACTTTTAACTTTATAACTGTTATTTATGTCTTTGGAAAAGTATCAGGCCAAAAGAAAATTTGATAAGACCATAGAGCCCAAAGGCGAGGTGAAAAAGAGTAACCTGTCGCGTTTTGTGGTGCAAAAGCATCGGGCTAGCCATTTGCACTATGATTTCCGCCTGGAGCAGGCGGGCGTGCTGAAATCTTGGGCCGTACCCAAAGGCGTACCGGAAAGTGCGGGCGTGAAGCGGCTGGCTATCCAAGTGGAAGACCATCCGGTGGACTATATAAATTTTTCCGGCATAATTCCGGAGGGCGAGTATGGCGCCGGCACGGTAGAGATTTGGGATAAAGGCAAGTGGCAGGCGCTGGACGGCGCTTTAGAGCGGGGGAGTATGAAATTTAAACTGTCAGGGAAAAAGTTACAAGGCGAGTATGTGCTGGTGCGCTTAAAAGATAAAAAGAGTTGGTTAATTTATAAAATATGAACAATGAAAGACTTTTTATGCCATCGGTGGATGAGTCGGAAATCGGCGCCGAGGCACAATTAACAAAAAAGTTGCCAGCTGAAGAAAAAACAAAAAGGCAAGAGCGCCGCGAGCGCCCAGACGGCCTTGCTCAATACATTAGTCAGTGGTGGCAAGGCGATGCGCACACCCATTCTAAAGAGAGTACTCGGCCCGGCTTTGGTTACGTGGAAGCTATTTATGATCTTAAGGAAGAGAGAAAGTATAGTGAATCTTTGGGCTTGGAATTTGTTTGTATTACCGAGCACGCTTCTCTGCCAGGCGCTCCGGCGAAACAGGCCGCCAATAGTGAAATTGGCCAATCGCTTTTAGCAGAAGCCGAAAGGATCAAAGCCATTAACCAAGAACAGTCCAGCCAAGTAGCGATGTTATCGGGCGTGGAAGCTAATATATTTTATGACGGCGCAGAGCCGGCGCTCGATCTGCCGCCGGCAATTTTAGAAAAACTTGATTTGGTTATTGCCTCGCGCCATAAAATAGACAGAAGCAAGGAGCCGGAAGCGGTTAAACAGACCCTGCTGTTTGCCGCCCGCCAGCCCCAGGTTGACGTCATCGGCCATCCTGACCGCAACACCAGAATAAATAATGAAACATCGCCCCAATACTGGGAAAGCTATTGGTCAATTTGGCCGGAAATATTAGATGAAATGGCAAGAAATCATAAAGCCTTTGAGATAAATTTAAACGCCCCGCCCTCTAAAAAGTTGATTGAAATGGCAATTAAATACAACCTTAAATTTTTTATTAATTTTGATGCTCATGATTTTAATCAATATAAAAAAGAGCAAACCGGCATAATTCGGGCCGGGGAAGAAGCGAAAAAGCGCTGGGCCGAAGAAAGAATGCAAGACGGCGATGAAGCGATTTTAAAAGAATACAAGATAGATCGGCTTTCATCCGGACCGGGAGTGGTGGCGATTTTGCGCTTAGTCAGGTGGCTGAAAAGATTGGAGAGATGGGGCGTTACTCCGGACAGAGTGGTGAATTCATCTAAAGAAAATCTACTCCATTTTTTAACCGAAGAAAGAGGCAAGCAGACAGAAAATTTGGATTTTTTAAATTCTTAATTTAAGACTTTAAAGTTTTGCTTTTTTGCCAAAATTAGGATAAAATAAATGAATAATCCCCCCTCACCCCCTTTATCAAGGGGGAGAATATTATGGAAAAATATAATCATACAAAAATAGAAACAAAGTGGCAGGCGCGCTGGGAAAAGGAAAAGCTGTATAAGACTTCGGCGGATAAAAGCAAGCCGAAATTTTATGTTTTGGACATGTTTCCTTATCCGTCGGGCGCCGGGCTCCATGTCGGCCACCCCAAAGGCTATCTCGCCACGGATATTTTCGCGCGCGCCAAGATACTGCAGGGTTATAACGTGCTTCATCCCATGGGCTGGGACGCTTTCGGGTTGCCGGCGGAAAATTATGCCATGCAAAATAAGATTCATCCGCGAACGGCCACGGAGAAAAATATTGCCACTTTTAAGCGGCAATTGGGCCTTTTGGGTTTTACTTACGATTGGGAGCGAGAGATAAATACCACCGATCCGGAGTATTATAAGTGGACGCAATGGGCGTTTTTAAAAATGTTTGAACGCGGTTTGGCCTATGAATCCAACGAACCTATAAACTGGTGCCCGAAGTGTCAGACCGGTTTATCTAACGAAGATTTAGAAGACGGCAAGTGCGAGCGCTGCGGCTCCGAGGTGGAAAGGAAGCCCATGCGCCAGTGGATGTTAAAAATTACCGATTACGCCGACCGCTTGCTTAATGATTTGGAAAAACTGCCGAATTGGGAAGAGTCGATTAAAGAAATGCAGAGAAATTGGATCGGACGGAGCGAAGGAGCGGAAGTTGAATTTAGAATTAAAAATTACGAATTACGAATCAAGGTGTTTACCACGCGTCCGGACACTTTATTCGGCGCGACCTTTATGGTAATTTCTCCGGAACATAAATTAATTCAAGATTTAAAAAGCGGGATCAAGAACTGGAAAGAGGTAAAAAAATATATTGACACGGCTCATAAAAAATCCGATTTGGAGCGGACTGATTTGAATAAAGAAAAAACCGGCGTTAAACTGGACGGCGTTACGGCAATCAATCCGGTCAATAATGAGGAGATGCCAATTTTCGTAGCTGACTATGTGTTAAGCGGCTATGGCACGGGCGCGATTATGGCCGTACCGGCGCATGACGAACGGGACTGGGAGTTTGCCAAAAAGAAAAATTTGCCCGTTATTTTCGTGAATGACGGTATAGCAGTTAAAGTGGATAATGTTGATAGACAAATAGAATTTATCAAACTCGGTGATCAGGCCTATTATGACGATAAAATTCTTAAAGATTTTATTTTTATTAAATCTGGCATATTTGGATTGGTTTTTGTAGACGAAAAATCAAAAAATAATTTTTTTAACCTTTTAAATAATAAAAAAATTAAATTTACGGCAGCCCCTTTTACATCAGAAAATAGATTTGTCAAATCAATTAATTCTGGTAAATATAATGGAATGTTTTCCAGAGATGTAAAAAATAAAATTGTTAATGATTTAGAAATGGAAAGGATTGGCAAGCGCGCGGTAAATTATAAATTGCGTGATTGGGTATTTTCGCGCCAGCGCTATTGGGGCGAGCCGATTCCGATCGTGCATTGCGAGGCTTGCAAGAATAGAAAATATCATTTTGTAATTTTACATGGCTATACGGCCACTGGTTTAAGCAATGGCCCGGCTAGAGGTTCAAGCGATAATTGGCGGCCGTGGCTAAAGGAGAAATTAGAGCAAGATGGCCATACGATCTATTGTCCCGACCTACCCAATACCAATCAGCCTAATATTGAAGAGCAAGTTGCTTTTGTTTTAAAGAATACTAAGATTGATAAAAATACAATTCTGGTCGGGCATAGCCTGGGCGGAGTAGTAATTTATAAGCTATTGGAAAAAGCGAATAAAAAAGTCGCTAAAGTTTTTTTGGTTGATCCGGTAGTAACGCCGAATTTTCCGGATAAGTCGCGGCCGATGGTGGAAAAGAGCAATAATTGGAAATTCAATTGGGCAAAAATAAAAAAATTGTCTGATGAATTTATAATTTTGGGCGACGTTAATTTCGAAACCATATTTGAAAAAGATTTAAAGAATTTGGCTAAATGGTTAGACGGCAATTTAGTTTTATCTCAGCCAAACCAAGGCCATTTTACCGGCGCCGAAGAGCCCATGATTTGGCAACTTTTAAAATCTACGGATTTGGTGCCGGTTCCGGAAAAGGAACTACCCTTAAAACTTCCGGAAGTAAAAAATTATGAGCCCACGGGAACTGGCGAGTCGCCGCTGGATAATATAAAAGAGTGGGTAAACACCAAATGCCCGAAGTGCGGCGGGAAGGCTTCACGCGAGACCAATACTATGCCGCAATGGGCCGGTTCCAGCTGGTATTATCTAAGATATATTGATCCAAAAAATAAGAAAGCATTAGTGGATAAGGCGAAAGAAAAATATTGGTCGCCGGTGGATTTTTATGTGGGCGGGGCCGAGCATGCCACGCGGCATCTGATTTACGCGCGCTTCTGGCATAAATTTTTGTTTGACATCGGCGCGGTCAATTACGATGAGCCGTTTACGAGATTGCAGCACGTCGGCCTGATTCTGGCCGAAGACGGGCGCAAGATGAGCAAGCGCTGGAATAATGTCGTCAACCCGGATGAAGTGGTGGAAAAATATGGCGCGGATGCCATGAGAGTTTATGAAATGTTTATGGGACCGTTCAGCCAGCCTTGCGCCTGGAGCACGGCCGGATTGGCGGGCGCGCGCAGATTTTTGGAAAAGATTTGGAAATTATATCATGAAGCGGAGATGCCGGCTTGCGGCGGCCATGGCTGTAAAAATATACCCATAGGCCTGCCGCAAATGATGCATAAGACCATTAAAAAAGTCACGGAGGATATTGAAACTTTTCATTATAATACCGCGATTTCGCAGATGATGATTTTCATAAATTTCGTAAGCAAGTTTAACTCTCTGCCGCGCTCGGCCATGGAAAGATTTTTGATAATTTTGTCGCCGTTCGCGCCGCATCTGGCCGAAGAATTGTGGGCTGAACTCGGCCATAAGCAAAGTATTTTTAAAGAAAAATGGCCGGAATATGACCCGGCGCTGGTTAAAGACGAAATTATCAGGCTGGTCGTTCAGATTAATGGCAAAATACGAGATACTGTTGAAGTTGATGCTAATATTAGCGAAGAAGATGCTAAGAAAGTTGCCGTGGAAAGCGAAAAAATCAAAAAATGGCTGGAAGGCAAGAAAGTGATTAAAGTGATATTTGTTAAGGGGAGATTGGTGAATATAGTGGTAAAATAAAAAAGAAGGTGAGAAAACGTTTTCTCACCTTCTTTTTTATTTTACAAATTGGCTATCAGCCATTTTCCATCCGGCTGTTTAACGACATGGAAATGGAGCGAAACCTCGGTGTCTTTTAAAGAAAAGTAGGCTTTGGTGGAATATATTTTTTCCGCCGCGCCGGAGGTTGTAAGCTCGGCGCCGGACAGGATATTGGCCAGGAGCAGCCGGCTTTCCGCGCTCAAATGCTTCATTGAATATTCAATTGATTTGCGCATTGATTCAATAAAAAACGATTGCACTTTAACCGTGTCATTACTTCTAATGCTGGCGGCGGCTTGTTCCAGTAAAGAACTTTGAGCAGGTGCGGGCGGAGTTTGGCTTGATGACGCATCGCTGGCGGGCGATGAGTTCGCGCTGCCAGCGCCGGACGGGCCGGCAAGGGATTTAAGCAGGCCGGTGGGAATCTGCGCTAAATTTTGGTTAGTGATGCCTAAGGCCAAACTGCGCATTATCTGCCAGGCGTCCGCCGGACGGCCTAAAGAATATTTTTTGCAGTCCATCGGGTTGACATACCAAGCTTGACCGGCATCTTGGACCTGCAAGAATATTTTGCCGGCCTGAAGCTTGGCAAAACTGGTGTCGGCCGAAGTTTGGCCGGCGGCTGGTATTTTAGCCAGGTCGCTGTCGGTGATGCCAACGCCCAAGCCGCGCATCAGGTTGAAAGCGTCCAGCGGACGGCCTAGGAAATATTTTTTTTGGTCGGTTGGATTAACGTACCAGGCCTCGCCGTTGGCTTCAACCTGCAACAAAATTCTGCCGGACAATTTTTGCGCCAAATTGGTTTGAGCGCCTGCCGGCAAAGCGCTGGCGCTAAACAGAGCTGAAGCGCTTAATCCCATAATAATGATGATAAAGAATATTTTTGACTTCATGTAAATTGTGTTATAATAATATAATACTAATACTACGAATGATATGCGAATATTACAAATAGCCATTAAAATTTGTAATATTTACATAATAATTATGCGGAAAAAACTTGTTGTAATCTTAGGAATAATCTTGGCATTAATAGTAGCGTCTGATTTTATATTGCATCAATCGGTTGTTTCTTGGCGCTTCAACAATGCGGCTAGCGCATCCGGCAGCATGCCTTATCAGGTCGGTTTAACTAATGCTATTGTTATTCCTTGCGTAGTCTCTAGCTATGTTTGTACGGGAGGAACTTTGTGCTCCACCATTCTTGATACTACTAGATGTGCTTTATATGAAGATGTTAATGGGGCATCAGCCGGCGGCACTGGCCAGCCGCCTTTATTATTATCCCAAATAGCAGTTCAGACAGCTGGCTTAACTATGGGCGGACAATTAATCTACGGCGGAACAACTAATTCTATGTATTTATCACAGGATGCTGTTTTAGCTTCTGCCGGCGGCTGTTACGGCTGTACGGCCAAGGCCGGAGCCGTAGATAAAATTTTTGCCTGGCTGGATGGTTTTGATAAGTATATTATAGCAGGCTTTAAGGGAAAATAGGATAGTTAAGATTATCAAGATTTTTGAGATATTTGAGATGGCAAGAAACCATATTCTAAATATCTCAAACATCCTAGCAATCTTAAATATCCTAAATATTTCAATAATATGGATTTACTGGAGCAAACAAAAAAGTTATGTAAGCTTTATCATATTACGCCTGCCCGCTCCAAAGGGCAGAATTTTTTAATTAAGGAAGAAATCTATGATGCCATGGCGGCTACGGCCGGTTTGAAACCTGATGACACAGTTTTGGAAGTCGGACCGGGACTGGGGTTTCTTACCGCCAAACTGGCGGCGCGCGCCGGCAAAGTAATCGCCGTGGAATTGGATGATAAACTGGCCGAAGTGCTACGCACCGGGCTGATGTCGCGCGGAGTGAAAAACGTGGAAGTGATAAATGAAGACATCTTAAAAATTTCTAATTTTCAATTTCTAATTTCTAAACAAATCCCAAGTTTCAATGACCAATTGCCAAATAAAATACCAAATACCGATTACAAGATCGTGGCTAATCTGCCATATAATATCACTTCAATTTTTTTGCGTAAGTTTTTGGAAGCTGAAAATAAGCCAGAGCTCATGGTGCTGATGCTGCAAAAAGAAGTGGCGGAAAGGATTACGGCCAAACCGGGGAAAATGAGTTTGCTCTCGGTGTCCGTGCAATTTTATGCTCAGGCGGAAATCATGAAAATTGTGCCCAAAGATTTTTTTTGGCCCAAGCCGGAGGTGGACTCGGCAATTGTGAAAATCAGCCCCCACCCCCAACCCCTCCCCCGCTCGTTCCTCGCGGGAGAGGGGAGTAATATTGAAAAAGAATTTTTCAGGCTGGTGAAATTCGGTTTTAGCGCCAAGCGGAAAATGTTAAAAAATAATTTGGCCGCCGGCTTTAGAATTGACCAAACCGAAGCCCAAGAGAAAATTAAAAGCGCGGGTTTTAACGAAAAAATCAGGGCACAGGAATTGGCCGTGGAAGATTGGCTGAAGTTGTTTTCGGTTTTTAATGAAAATGTGGTATAATATTTATGATGCAAGAAATAAAAAAAATAGATAGAAAATCATTAGCCAGAATTACCGCTTTGATTTATGGCTTGGTTGGTTTTTTTATGGCCTTGGCGGTGGCCGCGTCTACGGCGATTAATATTATTCTGAAAAATAATTTTCAAGGCTCAATAATTTTGGTAACATTATTCAATATCGGCCTTGGGTTGTTGGTCGGGGTTTTAACCGCCTTACTCACCGCCTTGCTGGGCTGGATTATAGGTTTTATAACGGCCGGAATCTATAATTGGTTTGTGAAGAAAGTCGGCGGCATCAAAGTGGAACTGGGAGAGGCGGGAGGAACGAAAGTTGAAGCAGAGAAAAATCAGCCAGTCATTTTAAAATGATTAATTTTAAATTTAATTTTATGCCCTTAATCAACAGCGCTCAAGACTTATTATACGTCGCCATCGCTTTGGCGGTTTTACTTTTGGCGATTTTTACCTGCTGGGCGATTTTTTATCTAGCCATGATTTTACGGCAGTCTTTCCAGGTTGTCAAAGAAATGCGCGACCGCCTGCATAAAGTTGATGAGCTTGTTGAGGCGCTTAAGGAAAAAATTACTCATAGCGCGTCATACCTGCTTTTAATCGGCGAGGGCGTGAAAAGATTGGTGGAGGTGATGCAAAACAGGGGAGAGAAAAAAGAAACACGAAAAAAACGAACGTAAAACGAAGAACACGAATTTAAAAAAGACATTTCAACAAAATGAAATGTCTTTTTGTTTTCGTTAACTTCGTTTTTTATTCGTTTTTTTCGCGTCTATTTAATATACCCGCAATCTTTATTGGAGCATTTGACTTCGCCCTTTTTTGCGTCTTGAATCAATAAGCTTGAGCAATCCGGGCATTTTTCTCCGGTCGGTCGTCCCCAGAAAGCGGTTTTGCATTTCGGGTATTGGTCGCAGGCGTAAAAAACGCCGCGGCGGCCGCGCTTTTGCACGATTTCGCCGACCTGACAGGCCGGGCAGATCACGCCGGTTTTTTGGTTAGCGCCATTAATGCTTTTTATATTTTTGCATTTGGGATAGCCGGAGCAGCCTAAGAATGGGCCGAATTTTCCCACTTTGACGGCCATGGGCGAACCGCATTTTTCGCAAACTTCAGCTTTATATTTTTCTTTCAGTTCTTCAATCTGCTGGCTGTCGGCTTGGCCGTTTTTATCCCGATCAGCGCCCGGCAGGGGCTTGATATTCTTGCATTTGGGGAAAGCGCTGCAGGCCAAAAATTTTCCATAGCGGCCGGTTTTTATGATCATGGGCGCGCCGCACTTATCGCAGACTTCGCTTGATTTTTCTTCCGGCATGATATCTTTTTTGTCGATGGCGTCATATTTAATTTCCAAGTTGGCGTGGAAAGGCTCATAAAATTCTTTAATAATCGGCTGCCACTTAGTCTCGCCCTCGGCAATAGTATCCAGGTCATTTTCCATCTTGGCCGTGAATTGATAGTCAACGATTTTAGGGAAATGCTCAACCAACAGATCAATCACCACGAAAGCGATCTCGGTCGGAGCCAAACGTTTATTCTCATCCCGCTCAACATAATTTCTTTCAATAATCGTGTTGATGGTCGGCGCGTAAGTGGAGGGGCGGCCGATGCCGTACTTTTCCAGCTCTTTAACCAGGCCGGCGTCAGAATATCTGGCCGGCGGCTTGGTAAAATGCTGTTCCGGCTTGATTTCCAAAAGTTCCAATTTTTCTTTTATTTTTAATTCCGGCAGTTCCAGCTCCTGGCTTTTTTCCGGATAAATTTTTAAATAACCGTCAAATTTTAAAATTTGGCCGTTAGCGCGGAATTGGTAAATCGTCTTCTGGGCGTCAATGTCAACTGTCGTAGTATCAACAATGGCTTCCGGCATTTGCGAAGCAACCGCTCTTTGCCAAATCAGTTTATAAAGTTTTTTCTGGTTGGGATTTAAGTCGCCATCAGCTGAATCAGGAGTGCGCGAGGCTTCGCTCGGCCTGATGGCTTCATGCGCTTCTTGCGCGCCCTTGGCCTTGGTTTTAAAGCGGCGCGGCGCGGCCAAGCTGTATTGATTTCCCAAAGTGGTTTTTAAATATTCACTGGCGTCATGCAAAAATTTATCGGCCAAGTTCAGCGAATCGGTTCTCATGTAAGTGATAAAACCCATTTCATAAAGTTGCTGGGCAACCATCATGGTTTGCTTGGCGGAAAAGCCGAGCCAGCGGTTAGCAGTCTGCTGCAGGCTGGAAGTGGTGAAGGGCTTAGGCGGCTGCTTCTTAGTTTGCTTTTTCTCCAGATCGGCCACCAGGTATTTCGCGCCCTTAAGCTCGGTTAAAATTTTCTCCGCCTCTGCCTGGTTTTTAATTTGCAGCTTATCAATAGTCTTATCATCCATTTTATTCAGCCTGGTTAAAAATGGCAGCTTCTGATTGTTTTGCAGATTAGCCGAAACCGTCCAATATTCTTCTGTTTTAAATTTTTTTATTTCCCGTTCGCGTTCAATAATCAAGCGAACCGCCACCGATTGCACGCGGCCGGCCGATAAGCCTTTAGCCACTTTTTTCCAAAGGAAAGGGGAGAGCTCGTAGCCGACCAAGCGATCAAGAATTCTTCTGGCCTGCTGGGCGTCAACCAGCTTCATGTCAATTTTTCTGGGATTTTTTAGCGCTTGTTCAATTGCCGGTTTGGTAATTTCATGAAAAACAATGCGGTCGGTTTGCGCTTCGTTAATTTTTAAAGCCTGCGCCAGATGCCAGGCGATGGCTTCGCCTTCCCGGTCCTCGTCGGTTGCCAGTATGATCTGGTCGGATTTTTTAGCCAAGTCTTGAAGTTTTTTAAGGTTTTTTTTGGCCTTGGCCGGCACGACATATTTTGGCTCAAAGCCATTTTCAATATCAATGCCCATGGTGCTCACCGGCAAATCGCGCACATGGCCGAAAGAAGATTCAATTACAAAATCATTACCCAGAAATTTGGTAATGGTTTTGGCTTTGGTTGGCGATTCCACGATGACGAGCTTCATATTTATATGTCATTGCGAGCCTGCCAGCAGGCAGGCGTGGCAATCTATGGTTAAAAAGAAAGACAAAGTAATATAAAAATGCTTTGATTGATATGTTTAATTTTGCTTAAGAGATTTGGTTTTAAATTAGTTAATGCCTTTTACCAGAGATTGCCGCGTCCCCCGGGTCAAGCCCGGGGCTAAAGGCGCTCCTCGCAATGACAAAAAATTATCTGGCTAAGACATATTTCATGCCGCCCAGATTTTTAACCTGGCCTTTCATTTCCATTATGGTTAATGTACTATTTATAACCGAGGCGTTAAGCTTTGTCAAGCGCGCCAGCTCATCAACATGTACCGGCTCATAGTTTAAGCCGGCTAAGATCAATTCTTCTTCGGCCGAGTCGGGAATTATTTTTTTGCTTTCAGTGTAGGCGACCGCGTCGGCCAAATTTAGCGACTCAATGATGTCTTTGGCGCCGGCAATCAGCTTGGCTCCCATTTTGATTAAGCTGTTAGTGCCGGCCGAATAGGGAGAATAGATATTGCCGGGTATGGCGAAAACTTCGCGATTTTGGTCCAGGGCGTGCATAGCGGTAATCACCGCGCCTGATTTTTCTCCGGCTTCAATTACCAGGGTGCCGAGCGACAGGCCGGAAATCAGGCGGTTTCGTTGAGGAAAATTCTGTTTTAGGGGCATGGCGCCCGGCGGATATTCGCTGATTACTATGCCGCCATGATCCTGAATTTTAGCCGCTAGATAGCGATTTTGCCAAGGATAGATGCTTTGCTGGTCAAGCCCGGAGCCTAAAACCGCGATGGTTCTTCCGCCCGCGTCCACGGCCGCCAGATGCGCCAGCGTGTCTATGCCTAAAGCCAGCCCGCTTACAATCGTAAGGTTGTTAGCCACCAGCTCTTTGGTTATTTTTTCCGTGACTTGCTGGCCGTAAACCGTCACTTTTCTCGTGCCCACGACTGCCAGCGCGAAGTCGCTAAACGCTTCTAATTGGCCGCGGTAATAGAGCAGCCAAGGCGGGTCGTAGATTTGTTTTAAAAGCTTGGGATAGCTCGGGTCGTCAATGGTTAAAACTTTTAATTTTTCTTTATGCAAATTTTCCAGAAGCTCATTCGGCTCAACCTGGTGTTTAAAAATTATAAACTCTTCAGCCGTTCTTTCGTCAATTCCGGCCAGGAGAAGCTCTCGAAGCGGGGCGTTAAAAGCCGCTTCCATGCCGGGGAAATATTTTTTTAGCTTTTTAAATCTGGCCGGCCCGAATTTATAAAATTGGCTTAAGGCCAGCCAATATTTAAGACCCTCCATAAATTTTTATTATTCCCGAGATTGCTCGGGCGTGAGACGGATAAAGGTTGGATTATCAAAGATTAGCTAAATTATCATGGAAACTGGGCAACCGGTTTTATTAAGGCTGTCGACGCTCTCTAATCATGACAGCGAACCCTTGACACCTGTTTTTGACTATGATAATATACTATGACATTAATTTCAACGTATAATTAGATTGTTTTTTCAGATTTTTTGTTATAATAAGTTTATTAACATAATAACATATTTATTCAGCACCTTCCAGCGGATAGCATCAAGAATTCTGTTTAGGAGTGACAAGAGGTTAAACCTCCCTCCTGGTTTAGCCTTTAGTCTTCAATCGGGGTCATCCCCGTGCTTCTAAACAGAATTTTGGATGCTATTTTTAAAACCACCGGCAGATTTTGCCGGTGGTTTTAAAAATTTTAATCACATGATTGATGGCTATGCGCCGCGCTTGTTCGCCAGGCAGACGATAATGAAAATTGCCAGCATGATTAAGACAATAGCGCCGCTGGCGGAAAGATTAAAGTAGAAAGCGGCGCAGATTCCCGAGACCACGGAAAACAAGGAAAAAATTTCAGCATAGGCGATAGTTCGCAGGAAGCTTTTTTTAAGCTGCAGGGCGGTGACGACCGGAATGACGATTAGGGCGGCGATTAACAGCACGCCGACAATAGGAATCGCCAGCCCGACCACCAGGGCGGTAAGAATGATTAAAATATTATTAACCAGACGGACTGGTACGCCGCTTACTTGTGCCGCGTCTTGGTCAAAAGTAAGGTAGACCAGTTCTTTATAGAAGAAAATCAGCAAGCAAATTACTATAATCGCTAGAACAGCAATGGCATAAACGTCATTAATGGTAATGGTCACGATGCTGCCGAATAAATAGTTAAAAAGATTAGCGTTAAAACCGTGAGTTAAGCTTAAAATTATCACGGCCAGCGCCAGGCTGCCGGAAAGGAAGAGCGCTAGGGCCGATTCGCCATAAATCGTTTTAGAATTTCTTAACCGTTCAATGCCCAGAGACGCCAGCACAGTCGTAGCCAGGGCGGTAAGCATGGGATTAACGCCAAACAGCAGGCCCAAAGCCACGCCGGCCAAAGAGACATGCGCCAAAGTATCGGCAATCAGCGAAAAGCGCTTGAGCACCAAGAAAATACCGATCAGCGGCGCGATCAGCGCGACGATTATGCCGGCCTCCAGTCCGCGGATGATAAAACTATATTGAAAGATGTCCATTAGCGCCATGGTGATGATGAGTTATTATTTTAACGTCTTGCCCCAAGATGCGGGTTGAATCGCTGGCTTTTAGGTATTCGGCGGTTGATTGGTGGCAGGTCAAAGTTTGGTCTACGCAGACTACGTGCATCACTTCTTTGATGATTTGCTCCAGGTCATGGGAGATGATAATCAGGGTAATGCTTAATTCTTCATTGATTTTTTTCAGCATTGAGTAAAAATTATTGCGCGTTTCCTGGTCAACGCCCGTGGTCGGCTCATCCAGGAAAATTACTTCCGGTTCATTAACCAGCGCGCGGGCGATAAAAACACGCTGGCGCTGGCCGGCGGACAAATCACCAATCAGCCGATCCTGTTCTGTCCACAGACCAACCTGCGTGAGCGCCCGTTGGACCGCCTGCTTGTCTTGGCTGCGCCTGCCGTTAAAAAAGTTATTTTTCCGGTATCTTCCCATGGCCACGATTTCTCGGACAGTGGCCGGGAAATTAGCTTCAAAGTTATCAGTCTCTTGAGGAACATAGCCGATCTTTTGCCAATTTTTAAAGCTTTCAATGGCGGTGCCGAACAGTTTTACCGTGCCGGTTTTGGCTTTTAAGAGGCCGAGCATAATCTTAAAAAGAGTGGTTTTGCCCGCGCCATTAGGGCCGATCACGCCGACATAGTCGCCCTGGTGGATATCCAAAGTGATGTTTTTCAAAGCTTCTCTTTGGCGATCATAAGCAAAAGAGACGTTTTTAACTTCTATGATATTTTTATGATGATCCACTATTCGCATAAGAGCGCTGTTCTTAGATTGGTTAAGTTATTTTGCATTTCCGTCAAATAAGTTTTGCCTTGAGCCAGCTCGGTCGGGCTTAAGCTTTCCAGCGGATTAAGCGCCAGAATTTTAGCGCCGATTTCTCGGGCAACGGTTTGGGCCAGCTTGGGGCTGGCTAGATTTTCATAAAAGATATATTTGACGCCGTTGTCTCGGGCGAATTTAGTAATCTCGGCCAACTGTTTGGGCGAAGGCTCGGCTTCGGGCGATAGCCCGGTAATCGGCATCTGCCGCAAGCCATAGGCTTGAGCCAGATAGCCGAAGGCGGCATGAGAAGTGATGATCTCTTTTTTTTGGCAGTGGCTCAAGCCTTGCCTGAAGACAGTATCCAAATCGGCTAATTCATTTTTTAAAATTTGCGCGTTAGTTTGATAGTAGCCGGTATTATTAGGGTCGGCTTTGATAAAGCCTTGCGTGATGCGATCGGCTATTTTTTGGGCTAGCAATGGGCTAAGCCAAGTATGAGGATCTGTCGTCTGGTCAATAAGCCCCTGGCTGGCGACAACCAATTCAGTTTTTGGGTTGATATTTTTTTCAATGTTTTTCGCCCAGGCCTCAAAGCCGCCGCCATTCAAAATGAGCAGGCGGCTGTTGGCAAGCAGGACCATGTCTTGGCTGGTCGGTTCGTAGTCATGCGGTTCGGCGCCGTTTGGCGTAAGATTAGCTACCATGGCTTTAGCGCCGCCGATTTGGCTGGCAAAAAAGTACAGCGGGTAAAAGCTGGCGGCGACTAGAAGCTGATTCGGCCGGTTCGCGGATTGCGGCCGAAGATTGGCCTGGCGCACAGACAGTACGGCTATGGCGGCTAAAGCCAGAATCGCCGGCAGCCAGACGATTTTTTTATTCATAATCAACGTTTTGTCTAATGTTTTTTCAGTAGCAGATCGCTATAAGAAACCGATATTAAATCTTTTTGAGAAATTTCAAATAAATCGAGGAAAGATCGGCACTGTTCCAGAAGTTGATCTTTTCCCATGGTGCCATCAGTATCGATTGCTTCAATTTCAATAAATGTTCCCAGATTTTTAACTTCATCAATATGAAATTTCACGTTATCAATAAAATAAATCTCTCTTTTTTTATCAACGACAGTTAAAACACCAAGCGCTTTTGTTAAAATTTCTTTTAATGAGGATTTAGGGTCTGGCTTAAATAAAACAACGTCTGATTGTTTCGGGCCCTTTTTATTTTTTCTCTGATAATAAATTAAGTAATTTTCAATTTTTCCTTCCCTTAATTTTAATCTGCCAAAATTTATTTTAAAATAAGTGTCAAGTTGATGATCAACCCCCTTAAAATCGGCATTTTTTGATTTTAAAATTTTTTTGATCTTTGCTTGATTGTTGGATTTTGCTTTAATTTCAATATTTAGATGCGCCATAGGCAATTTTTATTTTTTAAATTCATTCAACGCCGCAAGCACGACAGCGCCGATTATTTTTAATTCTTCAGCGCTGAATTTCTGCAAAACAAATTTGTCAGCCGGAACATTTTTCAGCGCCGACGCTTTGATACCGATTCTCAGGCGTTTAAAGTTTTTGGTTTTTAGATGATTGATAATTGACTCCACGCCTTTATGGCCGGCGCTCCGGGAATCCAGGGAAATTTTAAATTTTTCCAGTTCAATATCCAGGTCGTCATGGATGACGGTTAAAATTTCTGATAAATCGGCATTGGCGGTTTTTACTAAGCCCAGTGTTTTTGGCAGTAATTTATAATACGACAAGACGGCGGCTACAACCGGTCCGGAATTATTCATGAAAGTCTGCGGCTTGACCAAGATTAAATCAGCGCCTTTGGCCAGTTCGGCCATAAGTTTTTTATTATTTTCCCATTTTAATCCCAGCTGATCGGCCAGGGCGTCTATGGCCATAAAGCCCAGGTTATGGCGGGTATTTTTGTATTGTTCGCCCGGATTGCCCAGGCCGACGATCATGCGCATATTTTTTTCTGTCATGCCGGGCTCTCGCCCGCCTCGCAAGCCAGCCCGCCAGCCAAGCAAGGCGAGGCGGCCAGGGCGAAGCGGTACGTTCAGGCGGGGAGGCTGCAATGACAATTAAAATTGTTTTCAATCCTGGTGCTGTCCGTGCGTTGCCTTATTCTTTGTTACCTGGACCGAAAGGGGAGTGCCCAGAAAGCCGTAGCTGTCACGCAGGCGGTTTTCAATAAAGCGGATATAGGAAAAATGCAAGTCTTCTTTCGGCCCGATTTCTATTTCAAACTTTGGCGGGTTGGCTTCAATTTGAAAAAATGAGCGGATGCGGGGATACCTGATGCCTTTGCCTTTGGCCGGCGGGTGGAGTTTGACGATTCGCTTAAGAAAACCTTTTAATTCTTCGTCGGCAACTTCTATTTTTCTTTCCAGGCTGATATTTAAAATCAAATCAAAAATTTTTTTAACTTTTTCTCCGGTCTTGGCGGAAAGGAACTGGATCGGCGCGAAGCGGGCGAAGGGCAATTCGTTATAGATGTAGTCGGTATATTTTTTCGTGTCTCGTTCTTTGGCAAGGTCCCATTTATTGGCGATGATGATAAAGCTTTTTTTAGCGCTGACAATTTCTTCCGCCAGCCTTGAATCTTGCCTGGTTATCGGTTCGCTGATATCCAGGACCAATAAAGCGATTTCACTCTTGGCCAGGGCGAATAATGATTTAGCGATGCCGAATTTTTCCAGGCCGAAAGCTTTAGTCCCTTTTTTACTGATGCCGGCCGTGTCAATCAAGAGCAGGGGCTGATCCTGGTAGATTATTTTTGTGTTCTGCGGTTCGCGGGTGGTATGGGGCGTGAGACTTACAATTACCCGCTCATAGCCTAACAGGGAATTCAATAAGCTGGACTTGCCCACATTAGGTTTGCCGATAATGCAGACACGCATTGGAGCGTCGGAGGTTGGAGGTTGAATATCGAATTTTTGCTCTGCGCTTGAAGCCGGAATTTTTTTAAATTTTAATTTTTTGACGATCAGGTCAAGCAGATCGCCGGTGCCTGAACCGTTGGCGGCCGAAACATGATTGGGCTCGCCCATGGCCAGCTTGTAAAACTCGGAAGTTTTCAACCGGTCGCTCGGCGCGTCGATTTTGTTAATCACCAGAAGAATTTTTCCAGCAACAACGGCTTTTTTAATAAGCAAGGCCAGTTCTTTGTCTTGCGGCATCAATCCGGACTTGCCGTCCAGCAGAAACAAAACCAGATCGGCTTTTTTTAAATAGACCACGGCTTGCTTCTGCACTTGCGCGGAAATTTCATCAGTAAGGGCGGCTTTGCCGGTTAAATGTTTAAAGTCAATTATTCCGCCGGTGTCAATTAGGGAAAATTCATGTCCGCACCAATTAACTTCGCCCAAATTGCTGTCTCTGGTGGTGCCGGCGATATCAGAAGTAAGGGCTTGGCGTTTTTCCACCAGGCAATTAAATAAGCTTGATTTTCCCACGTTGGTCCGGCCAAAGATGACGACCAGGGGAAAGGTGGGTTTATTTTTTTCTATTCTGTCTATCATAAAAGTTTAAAATGCAAATATCAAAGTGGAAAATGACAGTGTAAAAATTAAAAGATAAAAATTTCTAATTTCTAATTAACCTAATTGATCTAATAAATCCCAAATCACAAATCTCAATGACCAATCAAATCCCAAGCTCTAAATCCTGATCCATTTTTGGTTATTGGTTATTGGAGTTGGGGATTTATTTAGGTTAATTAAAATTAGAGCAATTAGTAATTTTCATTTTTAACTTTACATTATTTTCTTACTGTTCCGGATTGGCTGTACCCGAATGGGTGGTATCGGCATTACTGCCCAAAATAATAATAAAGTCCGGCTGAATCGGGTTGGTTTCTTTTGATACTTCGCCGGCCAGGTCGTTTATCAGCCATTCGGGCATGCCCATAAAAACGTCGGCGTTAGTTTTGTTCTTGAGAACCGTTAAAGCCTTAATTTTCGCGCCATAGGTTAAATCATAAATTACCGATTTTTGCAGATTTTGCTGGCTGGAATTGCCGACGCGGGCGATCGTGAAACCATATTTTTCCAAATCTAAAGCCAGTTGGTTCGCTAGGCCGTTTATCCAGGTACCGTTCCTTACTTCAACCGCGGCCTTGTCCTGCTCAACCTTTTCTTTATCAATCACCGGAGCGTCGGTGAAAATATTGTTTGTTAAATATTGAATTTCCGAAAAATCGCCGCTAGTGGGCCTTAAAAGATAAGCGCCATCCTCGCTCACGGCGTCGACTAACAGTCCGCTCGGGCTATTGTCCAGCACGCGATTGTAGATATTTTCGCTTTTGATATCTTTAGCCAGGCCCCATAATTTAATCATTTCCCAAATTTTTATATTGGTACTGTAGTTATCGGTTACGTCTTTAGTAAGTTTGGAGATAAGATTGGGGTTAAGCAGAGTATAAAAAGACATGAGTTTCTCTTTGACCGCTTCCAGCACGCGTTGCTGTCTTTTGGCGCGGGCGAAATCAGACCCTTCAACTCCGAACGCGTGCCTGGAGCGGACATATTTCAAGGCCAGACTGCCGTTCATCGTTTGCTCGCCCGCGTCAAAATGCAGATGCTCAAACCTTTCGGCCCAGGGCGCGTCTTCCTTTCCCAAAATCGGATATTTATAATCATCAAAGGTATTTTCCACGTTTATTTTTATGCCTCCCAAATCGTCAATGACTTTTTCAAAGCCGGTGAAGTCAATGGTAAGATAATAGTCAATCGGCGTTTGGAAGACATCGCTTACCGTCTGACTAACCGCCAGTCCGCCGGAGCCGGCCTTTTTGGTTTCAGCGAAAGCGTTAACACTATTGATTCTTTGCCAGCCCATATTCTCCACGGGTACGGCTAAATCGCGGGGTATGGAAATCAGCGCTACTTTTTTTTCGCTTGGTTTAAGGCTGGCTAAAATTATGGTATCGGTTAAAAGTCCGCCTTCATGGTTTTTTCCGCCAATGCCTAAAAGCAGAATATTGATTCTGTCATTGTCCGCACCTTTTAGTTTTACGTCCGCGCTTTCCACTAAGCGCTTGATTTGGCTGATAAGCGGCAGGTGGTAAAACCAGGAATCAGATTCTTGGTTCGGCGTTCGGTTGAAGGTGTAGATTGTTAAGGCGAGTACAAGAAAAACTAAAACAAAAACCGTGCGCTTTAATGGTTCTTTGATTGGCTGTTCTTTTGCGCCCAGAGAGGCTTCCAGCCGGCTAAGATTGGCTTTTAATAAATCCACTCTTTTATCCATATTTACAATTTACATCTTATTTTAAAATTAGTCTAATCGGTCCTTGAAATATTTATTAACATGGCGTAGATTACGGCGGGTTGTTTTTTTACGGATAACTTGTTATAATAACAACTGGACAAAATGCCAATAAAGTTATAAGCTTATTTACATTATTAAATGAGATATTTTGGATAACATTATTATGATAAAAAAGTTTTTAAACTATGTTTTTGAACTGGTGAAGGTGGTGGCTATCTCTTTGGCGATTATTATTCCCGTAAGATATTATTTGATCCAGCCTTTTTACGTCAAGGGCGCTTCCATGGAACCGAATTTTTATGATAAGGAATATTTAATTATTGACGAAATCAGTTACCGTTTTCATGAACCGGCCCGGGGTGATATCGTGGTTTTTCGCTACCCCCTGAATCCGGAGGAATTTTTTATAAAAAGAGTAATTGGCTTGCCCGGAGAAAAAGTCCAGGTAAAGGACGGGTCGGTTTATATTTTTAATCAAGAGCATCCGGATGGCGTTAAACTTGAGGAGAGTTATCTGGCCGCGGACTTAAGAACGTATGGTTTGAATGAAGAGATTATTGCTTTGGATAGCAATGAATATTACGTCCTGGGGGACAACCGCAATTCATCAAAAGATTCCAGGAGTTTCGGCGCGGTGGATAAAAAATTCATTACCGGCCGGGTGCTTTTGCGCGGCTGGCCGTTCAATAAGATTGATGTTTTTTCCGCGCCACAGTACAGCTACTAATGTAAAGTTAAAAATGAAAATTACTAATTGCTCTAATTTTAATTAACCTAAATAAATCCCCAACTCCAATAACCAATAACCAAAAATGAATCAGGATTTAGAGCTTGGGATTTGATTGGTCATTGAGATTTGTGATTTGGGATTTATTAGATCAATTAGGTTAATTAGATATTAGAAATTTTTATCTTTTAATTTTTACACTGTCATTTTTCATTTTGCCGCGCCCGCCAAAGCTACGCTTAGGCATTGCGGGCGGGAGATTTTCATTTTAAATTATTATTATGCCAAAAATGTTTAAGAAAAAAGAAAATAAGGAAGATGATAAAATCATCAGGGCCAGGCGGGGAAAATTCGTTTCCCGTCTTCGCGGCATGAAAGATGTTTTGCCCGAGGAATACCGATATTGGAACTTGGTAATCAAAAAAGCCACGGAGCTTGCCAAATCATACGGTTTTAAGCGGCTGGACACGCCGGTGCTTGAAAGCCTGGAATTATACGAGCGCTCCAGCGGCCGCTCTTCGGATGTCGTTACCAAAGAGATGTTTTCTTTTGTTGATAAAAATGACGACAGAATCGCTTTAAGGCCCGAAGCCACTCCGGGAGTTGTCAGGGCTTATATTGAACATGGCATGTTCAATCTGCCGCAGCCGGTAAAATTGTTTTGGCTTGGTCCGGTTTTCAGGCATGATAAGCCCCAAGCCGGCCGTTTTCGTCAATTCAGCCAATTTGATTTGGAAAATATCGGTGAAACCAGTCCAGTGGCCGACGCCGAGCTGATTGCCGTTACTTATTATTTTTTCCGCGAGCTGCAAATTGACGTGGTCATTCAAATAAACAGTATCGGCTGCTCCGTTTGCCGCAAGGATTATTTGGTTAAGCTGGAAAATTTTTACAAAGAGCGCGGCCGGCGCGCCAAGCTTTGCCATGATTGTAAAAAAAGATTGGTAAAAAATCCGTTGCGCTTGCTGGATTGCAAAGAAAAAGCCTGCGTGGAAATGGCGGCTGAAGCGCCGCAAATCGTGGACAGCTTGTGCGATGATTGCCGCAATCATTTTATAAAAGTTTTGGAATATTTGGATGAGCTAGACATTCCCTATAATCTGAACCCCCTTTTGGTAAGAGGTCTGGATTATTATAATCGCACGGTATTTGAAGTCTGGCCTTCGGCGGCGGAGGCGGCGGTTGAAGTAGCGCCGGGAGGAGCGGAAAAGCTTGCCGGCAAAGCGGCCGGCGAAAGAGCGGAACAGCCCAGGCAGAACGCTTTGGGCGGCGGCGGACGTTATGACGGCCTGGTGGAATATATGGGCGGGCGGCCGACCGCGGCCTGCGGGATGGCCATCGGATTGGAAAGAGTGATCATGAAAATAAAAGAAAAGAACATACCTCTGAAAGACGACGAAAAGGGTGACATCTTTTTGGCCCAGCTTGGCGACCAGGCGAGGAGAAAGATTATGAAATTATTTGAAGTTTTGCGCAAAGCCGGCTTTAACGTGCGCGAAGCTTTCACTAAAGACAGCTTAAAGAGCCAGCTGGAAGCGGCCGATAAGATGGGAGTAAAGTATAGCCTGATTTTGGGCCAGAAGGAAGTCATGGACGGCACCATTTTAATTCGCGACATGGAATCGGGCATTCAGGAAATCATTGATTACAAAAAAATTGTCGCAGAATTGGAGAAAAGACTGGGCAACCCGGCAAAGTAAGCGACCCACAAATCTACAAATCTTTTCACAAATTTACAAATTACAAATACACCTTAAATTTGTAATTTGTAAATTTGTACTTGATTTGTAAATTTGTGGGGATAATAATATTAGATAGAAAGGTAGGTGTCTTTAATGGCAGAGTTTAAAAGGAAAAAAGGCGAGAGTTTTGAAAGTTTCTTAAGAAGATTCAACAAGAAACTGCAGCAAAGCGGCAAATTATATTTGGCCCGCCAGATTCAGCATGTTCAGCCGAGGATCAATAAGACGCAGCAAAAAAAACGCGCCTTGGTTGGCATGAAACTTAAATCCAAAAGAGAATATTTGAAGAAAATCGGCAAATTAAAGGAAGAGCCGAAGAAAAGATGGTAAATAAATCAATTAAAAATTACGAATTATCAATTACGAATCAAATTTAATTGGTTATCTATGAATTTATTGGAAAAAATCAATCAAGACTTGAAGCAGGCGATGAAGAGCAAAGACACTTTAACCGTGTCTACCCTAAGAATGCTGATTGCGGCCGCGCGCAACAAGGAAATTAGTTTAAGGCAAGACGGCAAGGCCGAGCTGTCTGACGAACAGATTGTTGAAGTAATTTCCAGCGAGATAAAAAAGCGCCGCGATTCGGTTGAAGCGTATGTCCAAGGCGGCCGGCAAGAGCTGGCCGATAAAGAAAGCGCGGAGATAAAGATTTTGGAAAAATATCTGCCGGCGCAATTATCTGATGAAGAACTGGCCAAGGCGATTGAATCGGTCGTTGCTGCGGGCGCCAAGGATTTCGGCAAAGTCATGGGGCAGGTGATGGCCAAGGTTAAGGGCCAGGCCGACGGAGCCAAGGTAGGGGAGATGGTTAAAAAAATATTGGCGAAATAAAAAATACATAAAAAATACATAAAAAACGTAGAGACGCGCCATGGCGCGTCTCTACGTTTTTTATGCGTTTTTTATATGCCAGGAATAAATCTTTTAAGATTATCAATCATGCCATGCTTCAGGTTCTGTTTTATTTTATTTCTGGCCGTGGCGGTTTTTACGAATTTGAGCCAGTCGCGGCTCGGACTTTTGCGTTTTTTGTCCGTGAGGATTTCCACCAGATCGCCGTTTTTTAATTCTTGGTCCAGGCCGGCGATTTTGTCGTTCACTCTGGCGCCAACCGCCTGATTGCCGATGTCGGTGTGCACGGTATAGGCAAAATCTATCGGCGTGGAGCCTTCGGGCAAATCAAAGACATCGCCCTTGGGCGAAAAAACGAAGATGCGATTATGGAAAACGTCAAACTTTATTTTTTTAATAAAATCGTGCGTGTCTTCGGTTTCGGCCTGGATTTTTAAGACTTCCTTAATCCAGGACGGCTTTTTCATGGAATCGCCGCCGCCCTTGTTTTTCATCTTATAATACCAGTGCGCGGCGATGCCGTACTTAGCTTCTTCTTCCATTTCTTTGGTTTTAATTTGAAATTCGGTGGGCTTATTTTCAGGCCCGAACACAGTGGTGTGGAGCGAACGGTAGCCGTTCGGCTTGGGCACCGCGATATAATCTTTAAAACGGACGGGGTTGGGCCGCCAGAGCGAATGAACAATGCCCAGCGCTTTGTAGCAATTGGCGATATCGGGCACGATAATTTTTAACGCGAAGACATCGTAGATTTCATCAAATCTTCTGTTTTTTTTCTGCATTTTAAGGTAAATGCTGTAAAGATGCTTAAAGCGGCTGGTGAGCTCAAAAGGGATTTTGGCTTCGCGGAGTTTCGCGCTTAAAATATTTTTTATTTTTTGAATGTATTGGTTATGCTCCAGCCTTTTTTCCACCTCATATTTATAGGCCAGTTTTTTGTATTCCTCCGGATAAAGATGTTTAAAGCAAATATCTTCCATCTGCCATTTTAATTGCATGATG
>JAQTVB010000019.1 GCA_028707005.1 Patescibacteria group bacterium | reverse complement strand
GGCCAGCAATTGGCCGCGGCAAAAAAATAGCGCAAGAAAAAATGCCAAAAAAATCGCCGTGTCCCAATAAAGGAATATTGCCCCGATGAAATTTCCTTTGCCTATCCGGCTGGTCGGTAATCTTTAATTTGCCGGCGATGCCCATTACTAAAAAAGTCAGCGCGGCAGCCAACAACAAAGTTAAAATGAAAATTTGCAGGTAGAAAAGCATAAATATTGTCATTGCCAAAAAAGCATTTAAGCAATTTCATTGAAAATTGGCCATTGATAATTGATAATTTTTACAATACTCTGCCCTGTCTGATCTTGACTTGCGCTTCGCTGTCCAGCAGCACCGTATCCCGGCGCTTAAGGCCTTTTCCTAAAACTACATTGGCGATTTGATTTTCAATTTTTTCCTGGATCAACCGCCTAAGCGGCCGCGCGCCAAACTTGGGATCAAAACCGGCTTGGGCCAGCTTCTTTACTCCCGCCGGATCATACTCAAAGCCGATGCCTTTGGCTTCTAATAAACGCCTAACCTTTTCCAGCATCAATTTAGTAATATTTTCCACGTCCGGGAGGCTCAAAGGCTTAAACACAATAATGCCGTCAAAGCGGTTGATTAATTCAGGCTTTAAAGCTTTATTAAGCTGGTCATTGACCAGGGATTCTTTGATCTGCTCCAGCGCGGCTCCGGCCTTGATCTGATCCTGGATATAAACCGCGCCGATATTGGAAGTGGCGATAATAATACAGTTGGTAAAATCAACCGTCCTGCCCTGGCCGTCGGTAAGCCGGCCGTCATCCATCACCTGCAAAAACAAGTTTAAAATATTCGGATGGGCTTTTTCAAATTCATCCAAAAGAATCAGGCGGAACGGCGCCTTACGCACCGCTTCGGTCAAATAGCCGAGAACGCCATCATGCGAGCCGATCATCTTTTCCAAAGACTCCTGGCGCTGATACTCGCTCATGTCCAATCTCACCATATAGTTTTCGTCGCCGAAATAGCTTTCAGCCACGGTTTTCGCCAATTCGGTCTTGCCCACGCCGGTCGGCCCGAGGAATAAGAAACTGGCGATCGGCCTTTTGGCTTCCCGTAATTCGGTCCTGGCGCGCCGCAAGCTCGCCGACACCATGGCGACAGCCTCAACCTGGTCAATCATGCGGCTGTGTATTTTATCTTCAAGGTTAAGCAACAGCTCGCTTTCTTTCTCCGTAATTTTTGTCAAAGGAATTTTTGTTTTTTGGCTTAAAACATCGGCCACGTCTTCGGCGTCAACCAGGCAATTTATGCCCTTGTCTTTAGCCGCTTTAACCGCTATTGATTCCAGAATATCGACCGCCTTGGCCGGCAAAAATTTATCATGGATGTATTTCGCAGTCAATTCCACGGCTTTGGCGATGCTGGAATATGTAAAATAAACTTTATATTTAGCTTCATAAAAACCGATCTTGCTTTCCAGCATCTGAATGGCCGCGTTTTTGTCAGGCTCGTTAATATCAACCTTGGCCATGGTGTTGCCCAAGGCTTTGCCTTCAATATATCTTAAATAATTGTCCTGGCTGGCCGCGGCAAAACAAACCAACTCGCGGCGAGCCAAGGCGCTGGACAAAACTTCTGATAATTCCAGGCTTTCTTCCGCGCCGGAGGTCACGCTCATTAAATTTTCAATATTGTTGATGTAAAGAATAATATTACCAGCCCTGGCCACTTCATCAATAATGACCAAGAGCCTTTCTTCGGCCGCGGCGGCCGTAACGCCGCTTAACAATCTGGAGATATCCAGTTCCACCAGCCGCTTGTCTTTTAAAATTTGCGGCACATATTCTTCCACCATCTGCCTGGCGATCTGCCCGATGATCATATTTTTGCCTACGCCGTTCGGGCCGACGAGCAAAACGCCGTGCTTGCCGCTTTCCAACTCATGAAAAATTTCCTTGATTTCATTCTCCCGGCCCACGCATAATTCCAGCCTGCCCCACTTGGCGGCCAGCGTCAAATCATATGAAAAATGATTTAAAATCGGCGTGGCCACCGCCGTGTAAGCGCGATCCATGGCGCTGGACGGCTTAAAGCGCGAGGCCTGGCGGTAGAGGCGGTAATTTTCTAAAAGCCGCTCGCTGATCGCGAACCACTGAATGACATTATTGATTTTATCATGGTTGATATCCAGATCGTAAAGGATTTCGGACAAATTTTTATCCCGCTCAAGGCAGGGTAAAATAAAATTTACGGGCCCGACTTTCTTCCGGCTAAAAGTTAAAGCGTCAATATAGGCCTCTAACAAAATTTCCTTGAATTCAAAAGATACGTTGGTTGATTTCGCGCCGGTTTCCATGGCTAATAATTGGTTTTTCAATTTGCCGATTAACTTTGCCGGATTAACGTTTAATCGCGAAAACAAGGCGGCGGATACGTCATCTTTCAAAAGGCAAAAAAATAAATGAATCGGCTTAACTTCGCCGTGCCCGGCCGAACTGGCTAAAATAAAAGCCTGCTCCGCGATTTTCAGAGCGCCAACGCTGAAACTGGCAGTCACTTCGGTTTTAAACTTGCCTTTGCTCTTCTTAAATTCAGACCAATTGTCCGGCGACGCGCCCCCCGCGGCCTCGCCGTATTTTATTTTTTCAACTTTATTTTTAGACGCTTCTTCTTCGCTCAAACGGTAAACCACAAACATGTCCGCGACCACGCTCACCCAAAATACCAGTATATAAGCGCTTTTCTCTCGCCAAAAGGCAAAGGCGCCGAAATCAGCAGTGCTCAAACTGGCTGAATAAACCCAATAAGCCAAAAACACCAGGCCGATTAATCCGGCGGCGTAGGCCAATGAATTTACGGATAAGCGCACGCCATTTTTCAGATGCCTTAATTTAATAATCGGCCGGCTCAACTCCAGACTGGAATAATAAAACCTGCCCTGGTAATAAGCGATTACTCCGTTGCCGGAACAATTTCTGCAAACCGCGCCATTGCCGGCCCGGCCGGTTCCGTTGCAAACAGAACAAGCGATAAATTGGATGCCGGTTTTTTGATTAGATTCTTGAGACATTGGTATACGAATTACGAATCTTATACGAATTTACGAATACTGCTGGCCACGCCATTTGCCTTGATTGTGTTTTATATTGTATTTATTCGTATATTCGTATTTAAATTCGTAATTCGTATTATATTAACTGAAAACTTATTTCATAAATAACCAAAATCGGCAGCAGCAGCCAAAAAATTACCGCGGCCAACCCTAAAATCGCCCAGAACAGCATGATGATGCTCCTGAAAACAATCTGGACGGCACGGACGAAGAAACTGATCAAGATGCCTTGCCAATCGTATTGCGCGTACATGGGTTTGAAAATGTTTTTTACCCAGACGATTAGCGCCAAAGCCTTTTGCTTGTTAACTAAAAAATCTTTGACGCCCAGAAGTAAATTAACCAAGCCGCGCGAATACCACCAAACGGGGAAATAGGCTATCCCCCCAATAAGCTCGGTTAAAATTTTCACGCTATAAAAGATAAAACTATTGGACATAAACAAATTTTCAATTTCTAATTTCTAATTTCTAAATAATTTCTAATGTTTCAATGACCCAATTTTTAAACAACGCTATTTTTGTTTGATAAATTGAAAATTAAATCATTGAAGCATTGATTGGAAATTGAAAATTGAAAATTAAAAATTCTTTCTATTATTATACCACATTCCCTTATTTTCCACCAAGGCTTGACAACGGTTTAGTTATTGAGTAAGATATAAACATAACATAAATAACCGCCCGCCAGGGCTGTTTTTTATAAGATTAATCCCCCCCCGCCCGCCTCGCAAGCAAAGCGTTGCGGGCGCGGCCCCCCTTTATCAAGGGGGCATAAAAACTATGAACAAACTTATCGGCTACATCAAGGCCTCAATTGAAGAAATGAAAAAAGTCACCTGGCCGACCAAGAAAGAAACCTACAACTACACTATTTTGGTCATTGCGATCAGCTTGGGAGTTGCTCTGTATCTAGGCCTTTTAGACGTTATTTTTTCCAAGGGCTTGGAATATTTAATCACCAATAGATAATAGAAAATTTGAAATTTCAAATTTATTTCTCTTATGGCTAAGCAAATTTTAAATCAAGGCCGGCGCTGGTACGTACTCCACACCTATTCCGGCTACGAAGAAAATGTCTCGCAAAATCTCAAGCAAAGAATTGAATCCATGGACATGGAAGACAAGATTTTTAATATTCTCATCCCCACGGAAAAGAAAATTAAGATTAAAAACGGCAAGCGCAAAATCGTTGAAGAGAAAATTTTTCCCGGCTACGTCTTAGTGGAAATGATCGTTACGGACGACTCCTGGTACGTGGTAAGGAACACTCCTAATGTCACCGGCTTTATCGGCACCGGCACGATTCCCACGCCGATTACCGAACGGGAAATAAAAGATCTGCAAAAACGCATGGGCGTGGAAGAGCCTAAATTTAAAATTGACGTGTCTATCGATTCGCCGGTGCGCATTGTGGATGGGCCGTTTAAGAATTTGGAGGGCAAGGTTTCGGATATTGACGAAGCTAAAGGCAAAATCAAGGTGATTGTCTCCATGTTCGGACGTGAAACGCCCGTGGAACTGGACTTCTTACAGATTAAAAAAATATAATCATTACAAATCTACGAATCAACTACAAATAACGCAAATATAGGCTTCTTTTTAATATTTGTGAATTTGTAATAAAATTGGTGAATTTGTAATTATGTTAAGCAAAGTTATAAAAATAATAAACAAATAACTATGGCAAAAAAAATATTGGCAAAAGTGAAATTGCAAATCCCGGCCGGCCAGGCCAATCCTGCGCCGCCGGTCGGACCGGCTTTGGGCCAGCATGGCTTGAATATCGCGCAATTCTGCCAGGCGTTTAACGAAAAAACTCGGGATAAAATGGGCGATATCACGCCGGTGGAAATCACTATTTACGAAGACCGAACCTACACTTTCATCTTAAAGACCCCGCCGGCCGCTGAATTGATCAAAAAATACGCGAAAATCCCCAAGGGCTCGGGCAAACCCAACCTGGAAAAAGTTGGCAGTATCACCAAGGCCCAGCTCAAGGAAATCGCGGAAATAAAAATGCCGGACCTAAACGCCCGAGATATCGACGCGGCCATGAAGATTATCGCCGGCACCGCCAGGCAGATGGGAGTGGATATAAAATAATTAAAAATTATCAATTAAAAATTACGAATTAAAAACTAATTTGTTGTGGGAGCTCGGCAAATGCGGGGCGCTCGCACCACGAAAATTATGGCAGAAAAAAAATTAAAGACAGAGGCTAAAGCTAAGGACAATAAACAGGTTCAACTTGTTTACGACAAAGCTAAGACCTATCCGATCGCCGAGGCCATTGAATTAACCAAAAAGCTGTCGCACGCCAAATTTGACGCTTCGGTGGAAGTCCACTTTCACTTAGGCATTGACGTAAAAAAGGGCGAACAGCAAGTAAGGGCGGCCGTTAACTTGCCGCATGGCACAGGCAAAACCATTAAAGTCGCGGCCTTTGTCGCTCCGGCCAAAGAAAAGGAAGCTCGCGAAGCCGGCGCCGATTATGCCGGCGGCGATGAATTGATTGCGGAAATCAAAAAAACCGAAAAGACCGACTTCCAGGTTGCCGTAGCCGAACCGGCGATGATGAAAAATTTAGGACAAATCGCTAAAATCCTGGGCACGCGCGGCTTAATGCCGTCGCCGAAAAACGACACCGTCACCCCAGACCCGGTTAAAGCTATCAAAGAATTAAAAAAAGGCAAGGTAAGCCTGAAGAACGACGACACCGGCAATGTCCACGTCGCTATCGGTAAAATCTCTTTCACCGCGGAACATCTGGCGCAAAACTTTAACGTCTTATTGGAAGCGGTGAGAAAAGCCAAGCCGGCCAGTTCCAAGGGCGTCTACCTGAAAAATGTCGTCATCTGCTCAACTATGGGGCCGGGCATCAAAATAGCGGCCTAAATCATAAAACAAAAAATATATATCACATAAAAAAGTAGAGACGCGCCAAAACGCTTCTCTATTTTTTTGTTGACATTTAAAAATAAAGCGAGTATTGTATTATACGGAAAGGCTAAACAATGAAAAAGAATGATCACCGAACGGGCCGGAAGGCGCGCAAGCCTTCCGGGCGCTTAACCCATAAACGAGCAATTCTCCAACGACTTATTTCTTCAAAACCTCACCGGCAATAACCAAAACAAAAACAACAAACAAAAAAACATGAGCAACCGAAGCTCCTTCTCCACGCCAACCAAACCTTGGCAAAACCATCAAGGTCCTGCCGGTCACAGCAGCCGCAGGCCCGTCGCACCTTTCAAGTACTCCTTGAGGAGAGAGCCCGCGAGTCTCAGAAGCCCGCCGGCTATCTTGGTTCTGGCTCTGCACAGGCAGGCTATAGCTGCCAGGCCGAGGGTCGGCGGCTGATCCTCACCCAGCTTTCGCCCCCGCGCGCTGTTCAAACAGCCGCGGGGGATTTTTTTATATCGCGCGATTTTGACATTTTCAAATTATTCAGATAATATCCAAATCAGTCGAGGATCAAATGAAAAAAAAATTAAAAGCAAGAAAGCGGCGCAAACCAAGCCGCCGCCGCAATAGAACCAAGAGTATCTATGCGAAGCACCCCTGCCTGGGCATCGGCCTTGGCTAGCAAGCAGGAAGTCACGCACTTCTCGCCCCCGCGCGCTGTTCAAACAGTCGACGCGGGGTTTTTTTATATAAAATCCGCCCAGGCATTATTAAAGCCTAAGCGGATTTTACACTATTTTTCTTTTGGCCTTATTGTTGCGGCGCAGAATTGACTCCGGACGGCGCGGCCGGCCTTAACTGAATCATTTTGGCCGTGACGCTGCCGTCGCTATTGGTCGTGCCGCTCGCCATAACGGCTTGGCCGACGGTGAGGTCAACGGCGCTGCCGGCGGCGAACCTGGAAATTTGCGTTTCGCCGGACAATAAAATGATCTTGGAACCGCCGTCAGTGAGCTTAACCGTAATGCTTTTGTCGTCCGCGGCAATGATTTGTCCATTAATCAATCCGCCGCCCATTCTATTGGCGCCGTTTCTCCCTGGCCCGTTGCCGTTAGCCGCCTGTCCAAAACCGGCCTGCCCTAACGGGCCGGAAAAGTTCCGCAAACCGCTCTTTTGGCTTTTGCCGTAAAGCATGCCGCCATAAAATGCTCCGCCGCCCACAATCACCAAAGCGATAATAAAACCAATTAACATTTTGTTGTTCATAGTAAAATGCTCTTAGTTAATTATATAATACGAATTACGAATTAAGTACGAATTTACGAATACTGATAACCAGCACCATCTGCTTCATTGATGTTTTCCATTATATTACATTCATTCGTATATTCGTATAAAATTCGTAATTCGTATTATTATTCAAACCTTAACGCTTCAATCGGATTAAGTTTTGACGCGCGGCGCGCCGGATAATAACCAAAAACCAGGCCGATCACCGCGGAAACGCCAAAAGCTAAAATAACCGAATACCAGGAAACCGTGGTTGCTTGTCCGAAAAACTTGGTAATCAGCCAGGAAGCCGCCCAGCCGAATAAAATCCCGATGATTCCGCCCAGCAATGTCAACATCACCGCTTCGGTTAAAAATTGTCCGCTAATGTCCTGTCTGGTGGCGCCGATGGCTTTACGCAGGCCGATTTCCCGTGTCCGCTCGGTTACCGTAGTAAGCATCATGTTCATGATACCGATGCCGCCGACGACCAGAGAAATTCCGGCAATAGCGCCCAATAACATAGTAAGCGTACTGGTAACGCTTGAGGCCGTAGAGGCAATATCGGACTGGTTCATAACGGTAAAATCGGCCGTAGCCGAACCGGAAATTTTGTGCCTGACTAAAAGCAAGCTATTAACCTGTTCTTGAACCGCAGTCATGGTGTCGGCGCTCTCGGCTTCAATGCTGATGGAAGAAACATAATCGCCTCCGACCAAATACTTCTGCATCGTGGTCAAAGGAATATAAATTACGTCGTCCTGATTGGAAAAACCGCTGCCGCCCTTAGCCTCCGTAATGCCGATTACTTTAAATTCTATTTTATTAATCCTGATCACCTGGCCAACGACGTTGGTGGCGTTGGCGCCAAATAAATCATCGCGCGTGGTCGGCCCGATAACCGCCACTTTGGACAGGCTGGAATTATTTTGATCGCTGATAAATGAGCCTTCTGCGACAACCACATTTCTAACTTCCGCGTAAGCGGCGGTCACGCCGTTTACCGAAGTGTTGGAGTTCGTCCCTTTAGCCGTAATTTGGTACCTCGTGGACAAACTGGGAGCGACCGATTTTACCGAAAAAACTTCTTTTTTAATAGCCTCGGCGTCGGTTAATTTTAAAGTCTCCGAACTGCCTCGGGCCGAACTCGCGCCGCCGCCGAAACCGCGCTGAGCTCCGGGCGAGACGAGAATTAAATTTGAACCGATTGATTGAATGCTGGACTCAATTGAACTTTGCGCCCCCTGGCCGATAGACACCATGGCGATCACCGAAGCCACGCCGATAACTATGCCTAAAACAGTTAAGGAAGACCTTACTTTATTGCTGGATAGCGCCAAAAAACTTTCCTGGAATAAATCAGAATAAAGCATAATAATAATTTTTAATTTTTAATTTTGTAATTTTTAATAAAATGCTTCAATAAAATATTTGAGTATTAAAAATTAGAATATTGTTTAAAAATTAAAAATTATAAAATTGAAAATTTTATCCTCATCCTCTTAAAATCTTTTTGTCTATGTTTCTGTCATCTCCCACAATCAGGCCGTCCCTAATCGTTATAATTCTATCGGCATGCTTAGCCACATATTGCTCATGAGTAATTAAAATAATCGTCTTGCCTTCCGCGTTTAAATCCTGAAAAGTGCTTAAAACCACATCGCCGGTTTTAGAATCCAAATTGCCGGTCGGCTCGTCGGCTAAAATGATGGCCGGACTATTAACCAAGGAGCGGGCGATAGCCACTCTCTGCATTTGTCCGCCCGACAATTGATTGGACAAATGGAAATAATGCGACTCGTCAAGACCGGCTTGCCGCAAAGCCGCCTTGGCTTTTTCTTCCCGCTCTTCTTTGGGTATGCTCCCGTAAACCATGGGTAAAATCACATTGCGCATCACCGTGGCGCGCGACAACAAATTAAAAGATTGGAAAACAAAGCCGATTTTCTTCTGCCTGACTTTTGCCAACTCATCCTCCGACAAAGAAGAAACATCCTGGCCGTCAAGAAAATATTTCCCGCTGGTCGGCGTGTCCAGCGCGCCTAGAATATGCATTAAAGTAGACTTGCCCGAACCGGATGGACCGATGATGGCGACAAATTCACCTTTCTCAATCTTAAAATTCAGGCCTTTCAGGACTTGAGTTTCAACTTCTCCGGAAAAATATGATTTACTGATATTTTCGCAATTGATCATAATTGTATAATTCAAATATTACAAATGAATTCCGAATACTACGAATTCCAATATAAATATTTGTAGTATTTGAATACCATTCGTAGTATTCGTATTATATTTACTGTTAAAAGCGTATTCCGCCGAAGCCGCCGCCTTTATTAGCGGACGAAGAGCCGCCGGCAGCGGCCGAAGAATTAATGGTTTGCGTTATCACTTTGTCGCCTTGGCTTAAGCCGCTGGTGATTTCCGTGCTGGTATCATTGGCAATGCCTACGGTGACCGCAATATTTTGCGGCTGGCCGGCAGCGCTCAAGGTTTGCACATATTTATCGCCGCTGGTTCCGGTTTTGACGGCCGAATTGGCAACGTATAACGCGTCGGTTTTTGCATCAGTGATAATCGTCGCATTGGTGCTCATGCCGGATTTAACGCGGCTGTCCTGCGCATCAAAAACAATCTGGACATTATAAGTCACTACGCCCTGGCTTACCGTGCCGACCGTATCCAGATCCGCCACCTTGCCGGTGATTTCCAGGCCGTCGATGGCGTCAAAAGTCATAATAGCTTTTTGGCCAAGCTTAATTTTGGCCGCGTCCACCTCGTTCAAAGATAATTCGGCGATTTGCTGTTTAGTGATAATTGTGGCTATAACCGAACTGCCGGCCGTATCGCCGACCTTAACGTTGACCGCGGCGACAACGCCGTCAAAGGGCGCCTTAATGCTATAATCGGCTAAAGTCGTCTGCGCGTCCAGGAGCGAATTGCGTTTTTGCTGGACCGCCAGCTCTTGCGCTTTAAGGTCCAACTTATCGGTGCCGGCCAAGAGTTCAACCAAAGCGGCTTGCTTTTCTTTCAAGCTATTTTCCGCCGCGACCAAATCCAGGGGCTGGTTCTGTTTTAAAGTTTTGATATTATTATTGGCTGTCGTAAACGCCTCTTTGTCGCTTTGCAGAGCGGCTTGGTTGGATAGCAGGCTGGACAAGTTAGTATTAATCTGCCCGCTATAAGTTGACAGGTTGGTTTTATAGGTGGCAACTTGGGCAAAAATGGAACTGCTTCTTAGTGCCCGGGAATCTGACCAAACCGCTAAATAATTATTCTCGCTTTTAATCGCCTGGGCCACGGCTTTTGCCGTCGCTAATGTTTCGGCAACCAAACTTTCTATCGTTTCATTGGAGGAGTAAACGCTGGCGCTCTTGAAATTACTATAATTAGCATCATAAGCCGCTCGAGCCGCCGCGTAATCGTTCTCCGCTATGGTTTGATAGGACTGAATTTTGGATTTATCCGTCTCGTAAGTGGAATTTAATAAAGCCGAAACATTGCTTTGCCCCTTGCCTAAAGAAACTTCACTGTCGCTGATGGTCTCGCTGTTTAGAATGTCGTTTAAAGCCGTGATGACAGTGGGTAAATTTAAAAAACTGTTAGAGATTGAAGTAAAGGCGTCATTATAAGCTTTGGTTAAAGTATTTTGAGCGGTTTGCAAAGTGTTCTGCGCGCTCTGATAATCTATCGGTTGGGAAAGTTTTAGCTTATCCAAAGCGGTTTGGGCGGTGGTGATGGAATTTTGATACTGCAAAACCGTGTTGGCGTCAGCGGCCTGCTTAAGTTTATCCAAGGACAACTGGGAGCTGGCCAAATTCGCGCTCGCGTCTCTAACCGCTTTGTAGGCCGTAGTAGCGTCGATTTGCGCGATTAAATCGCCGGCCTTTACCTCCTGGCCGCCGGTTACCGCCACCTTAGTGACATCGCCGGAAACTTTGGGCGTAATGTCCACTTGATTGGAAGCGGAAATTTGCCCGCTGGAAGAAACCGAAACGACCAACGTTCCCTTTTCCACCGCCGCGGTGGTATAGCTTACGGTTGTTTTACCGCCCTGGTATTTGGCATAGCCATAATAACCGGCCCCTATGATGACCAGTAAAATAATCAAAGAGATAATCTTGTGCTTTTTGATTTTAGCAATGATTTTTTTCATATTAACATGAATTACGCATATAAAAATTTTAGCTTATTTTAAAGATAAACTATTTATTTTTAGCAAAAACTGGGATATAATGCGAATCTGCGAATAAAGGCGAATGCCGCCAATATTATTCGCAGCATTCGCATCTTAATTCGCGGTATTCGCATTATTACCAATCGGCTGATTGAACGCCTATATATTAATACGATTTTCTGGCTTATTTTATTGCAAAGATAAAATAAAATCCGTCCGCGGTCAACATTTCATTAACCATATTTTAGTCATGGCCTCATTCTAAAACAAAAAGCGCGCCAGCGCAATCTTGGCCAAGCCAAGCCGGCATGGCATTGACATCAGCATGCTGAATTGATAATTTAACCATAGAAGGGGCGGAATAACTCCGGCCTCAAAAACGCAACAACTAGGAGAGATTCTCATGCTGAAAGAAATCTTGACCGTCAAGCTCAAAGGCCTCACCATGCGGTCTATCTGTTATCGGCTCATCAGCCTCATGTTGCTCGTACTGGCCGGGCTGGTCATCGCCTCGCTGTTTGGCTATGAGGCGCGCCTCGGCGAGGCTGTGATGACATTCGGACCAGTCATTGTGTTTCTTGCCTTTGCGCTCTACATCACGCACCTTGTGTCTTTACGGCGCGGTGCGCCCAAAGAAAGAAAACACTAAGGCCGCGCCTTGCCTCTCACCCCGCTAGCCTGGATGGAAATCCTGTGGTTGGCGGGGCTTTTATTTTTGACAACAAAAAAAGGGAGAGGCAAGGCCGCCTTCTCCCGTTCAAAGCATGAAATCAATCGCCTCTTCGCCAATCAGGCAAAGCATCTTCCATGAGTCGCGCGACACACGGTAGAACGCGCTTCTACTATGGCCAACCGGCCATAAAATGGAAAACTGGGCAATTTTTCATACTTCCTCTTATTAAAGCATATTTAAATAAAAAAGTCAAGGTTTAATTGCGCCCACTTAAAATACATGCTAATATTTATGCATAATTCATAATTAAAACTCTATGTCATGGCTAATTAATCTTTTGGTTCTCATTGTCGTGTTCATCGTTATTCCCGGCTTCCGCGTGGTCCAGCAGTATGAAAAAGGCGTGGTCTTTTTCCTGGGTAAAATCGTCGCCACCAAGGATCCGGGCTTATGCTGGATTATCCCCTATTTGCAATGGATGAAAAAAGTTGATTTCCGCACTTTAACTTTACCCATTCCGCCGCAAAGAATCATTACCAAAGACAATGTTTCTTTGGACATCTCGGCCGTGGCTTATTTTAAAATCGTGGACGCGATCAAAAGCATCGTTGCCATTGAAAACGTGCGCCAGGCTATTGACCAGCTGGCTCAAACCACTGTCCGAAATATTGTCGGCCGTTTTCAGCTTGACGAAGTTTTATCCGAGCGCGACGCCATCAACAAAGAGATTCGCACAGTGCTGGACGCTCATACCGAGCCCTGGGGCGTGGTCGTGTCCCTCGTGGAGATAAAAGACATTGAACTGCCGGAAAATATGCAAAGAGCCATGGCCAAGCAAGCCGAGGCCGAGCGCGAAAAACGTTCCAAGATCATCGCGGCCGAAGGCGAACTACTGGCTTCGGAAAAGTTGGGCCAAGCCGCGGACGTGATGGCCGCTCATCCGATCGCTTTGCAGCTCCGTAATCTCCAGACCATGGCCGAGATCAGTATAGAAAAAAACTCTACCATCATTTTCCCGGCCCAGCTCATGAGCACGGTAGACGATATAAAAAAGTTCGTGACCAAAGAGCAAGACGGGAAAAAATAAATAATTTTTTCGACGTGTATTTTAATGGATTGACAATATTTTCTATCCATGTTAACATTGTAATACAATGTATTACAATTAAGCATAACTATATGCGTGAAGTAATCAATATTTCTCTGCCTTCGCCCCTAGCTAAAGCCGTAAAAAGCGCAGTAAAAACTGGCGCTTTCTCTTCGACGAGCGAATTCTTTCGCCATTTATTAAGGGAATGGCAGGCCGGCAGACTTTTAAGCGAACTTGAACAAAGCCGCCAAGAAATCGCCTCGGGCAACGGCAAAATCTTAAAATCTCTAAAGGCCTTAAGATAATTCCTCTTATGCAAATAGTCTACAGCTCAAAATTCGCCCGAGAATATAAAAAGCTGCCGGCTAGCATAAAAGACCTCGCTGAAGAGCAAGAAATTATTTTTCGCCAAAATCCTTTGAACCCCAAATTAAAAACCCACAAGCTTCAAGGCAAGTTAAGTGGGTTTTTATCTTTCTCTATCGGTTATAAATACAGGATAATTTTTGAATTTTCCAAAGATAAAAAAACCATCTATTTTCATTCGGTGGGCAACCATGATATTTATCAATAAGAACCATTCACATGTGCCCCATTTGCCTGCCTCGCCTCGCTCGCCTCGCATTCTCTCTGGCCTGCCTCGCCGAGTCTAGGCGGGCGAAGCGGGCCCGTCTTCGGCGAGGCGGGTAGCTGGGCCGCCGAAGGCGTAACATAAAAAAGACCTCGCGGATCTTGCGAAACGCGAGGCTGTGTTGAAAGGGCGAAACGCCTAAGTTAAGAACAGGCTTGGCGTTGTTGGAGAAGTTCCGCGGCTTTGCGAATAGCGGCTTTTTGTTCCTCGGAGCCAGGAGTGGTTTTGCGGTAGGCTTGTCTAACTTGAGTTAGATTTTTGCACAACTCAATCCACTTGGACAAAGTTTGTCTTATTTCTTCTTCTAGATATGCACATCGATTCTCGCGGGACGTACAGTAAGCTACTCGTGCATGATATGGAGTAGTGCATAGCTGAATCCACTTTATCAAAGCTAGCTTTCGTGCTTCGCCGTAGGAAGCATCAAGAAAGGCCCTTCGCGCTTGGGCTGGAGTGGAAGCCTGTTCAATCGCTTGTACCGAAAGAGCTTCCCACTTGTCGTTATTTGCTTTGGTCCAACAAGAACGAGCGCAATTATGGTAGGCTTCTTTGGCTTGCGCCGGTGTAACAGCCTGTTCAATCGCTAGAGCTGAAAGAGCTGCCCACTTGACCCGAAGAGCCTCAGACAACTCTTCGCTAAGATTTGCTCGCCGCCTGTCATCGATTTCTTTGGCTTGAGCTGAAGTAGTGCACAATTCAATCCACTTAGCCAAGACAATGTCCGCCCATTTAGAGTCAGGGGGCGCGTTTTTATAAGCACTTCTGGCTTGGGCTATAGTTGTAATCGGCACATCAAGCGTTTCTTGAATGTACCACTGCGCTTGCTTGAACAACTTAGCTAACTGCTTAACGTCCTTTTGCGATATATTCATTCTTCCTTTTTTGGTTGCGTCCGCTTCGTGCGGACTTTTGTTTTTGTAAATTTTTCCACTTGCTTACACTCGTTCGTCTACAAATTCAATTTGTAACCAAACAAGTGTAAGTAAAATGGGACAAAATAAAAACACCAAAAAAGGCTTATTTTATTGTAAAGAACGTTATTGTTTACGGACTTAAAATCATAGCATACTTCCATATAAATGTCAATATTTGCCTTTCCGCTTTTATCTGATAAAATTAAATGACGCTCGCTTAATAATTTCTCTTTATTTGTCATTCCCGAAGCCCGAAGGGCTGTCGGGAATCCAGGAGGGAGTAGTAAAAACGTCTTTACTTTCTCAAGTTCTATGTTATGTGCGTACTTAATCTTGGGGACGGATAGTAAACAAGTTATTACTTCTCACACCTGGATTCCCGCTTTCGCGGGAATGACAGCACTGTATTTATGGCTGACCTAAAAAATCCTCACTTAACCCGTTTAAGCTGGGATGAAACTTTCATGAATTTGGCGCTGTTGGTCTCGCAAAGAACCGCTTGCCGCTACCATGTCGTAGGCGCGGTGTTTGTTGATGAACGAAACCGCATTATCTCCATGGGCTATAACGGCCCGTCCGAAGGCGACTATCATTGCAACGAAGTCGGCTGCGCGAAAATTGACGGCAATCCCAAGACCAAAAAATTGGAACGCTGCCGCGGCGTGCACGCGGAAATCAACGGCATCATCAACGCCAAAGACTCCGGCCGCCTAAGCGGGGGCAAGCTTTATTCCACTTTCCTCCCCTGTTATGACTGCATGAAAGCTTTGAATAATGTGGGCATAAAAGAAATCGTTTATAAAGAAATCTATAAGCGCATCCAAACCGGCGGCGAAAAATTCGAAGAAGAGCGCGAAGTTTGGGACTTAGCCGAAAGGCGCGGCATAAAGATCAGGAAGTATGAGGGAAAGGTTTATTTAAAAATTTAAATTAGCATTGTCATTGCGAGCCTGCCATCTTTAATTTGTCATTGCGGCCTACGAGCCGCAATCCAGGAGTGCGAGGCACGAACACGTTATTTCATTAGTCGTGTTATTGCCACTTTCGCCTGGATGGCGGGTCACCTGCCCGCAAAGCTTCGCCCTGGCCGCCTCGCCTTGCTTGGCTGGCGGGCTGGCTTGCGAGGCGGGCGGGAGCCCGCCATGACAAATATTATATGATTTTAGGAATTAAAAAACTTCACGAACTGGTCAAAGAAATAAAATTAGTGGAAAACCTCTGCGACCGGGAGATGAATAGCCCCGAAGGCGCAGGCTTTGATTTGCGTTTGGGCGAAGTTTACAGTCTGGAGGGTGATGGATTTTTAGGCGTTGAAGAGCGCGACACGCCGAAAATAAGTTTAGCGGCCAGGCATGATCCGGCCAAGCCGGAAACGGAAAATTTTTTCATCTTCAAGCCGGGCAAATATTATTTGATAAAAACCATGGAAAAAGTTAATTTACCCACTACCCTATCCGGCATAATTTTCCCCCGCACCACCATGTTCCGCTCCGGACTTGGCATGTTTAACGGCATTGTCCAGCCCGGCTACTCGGGCGAACTTACTTTCGGCGTTTGCAACTTGGGGCAGTCAAATATAAAAATATCCTTTGGCGCGCGCGTCGCGCATATTACTTTTCATGAAGTCCTGGGCGCGGGCAACCAATACCGCGGCCAATGGCAAGGCGGACGGGTCGCGACCGAGGGGAAAGAGAAACAAGTGTAATGTCATTCCGGCCCCCGAGCCGGAATCCAGAAGTGCGAGGCACAAACACATTTTTTTCTTAGCCGCATTACTACCATCTCCTACTGGATGGTGGGTCACCTGCCCGCAAAGCTTCGCCCTGGCCGCCTCGCCTTGCTTGGCTGGCGGGCTGGCTTGCGAGGCGGGCGGGAGCCCGCCATGACAAATAACTTATTTTTATGCCAAAAACCAGATTTAAAATCATACCATCTTCATATTTAATACTCATAAAGAACAATAAAATTTTATTATCCAGGCGTTTTAATACTGGTTTTATGGATGGCTACTACGGTTTAGTGGCTGGTCACGGAGAAAGTACCGAAAGTTTTACAAAAACTATTGTCAGAGAAGCAAAAGAAGAAGCAAATATTTCTCTCAACCCCAAAAACCTTAAAGCAGTTCATATTATGCACAGATTTGAAATGCAAGATAACCCTGATTTAAGAGAAAGGGTGGATGCGTTTTTTCTGGCAAAAAAATGGCAAAAAGAAATAAAAAACATGGAACCGGAAAAATGCGACGACTTAAGCTGGTTTCCTCTGAACAAACTGCCTGCTAACACTATTCCCTACATCAAACAGGCTATAAATAACATCCAGAAAAAAATCTTTTACAGCGAATACGGTTATGAAAAAATGATTCGTAATTTTTAATTCGTAATTCTTAATTGAAATATGCATCCCGAGTTCCAATATTTAAATTTACTTAAAGACATTTTAGCTAATGGCATAAAGCAGGAAGACCGGGGAACCGGCGCCATTGCTTATAGCGTCTTTGGGCGGCAAATCCGCTTTAATCTTGAGGAGGGTTTTCCCCTGTTGACCACCAAAAAAGTCTTTTGGAAAGGCGTGCTTTATGAACTGTATTGGTTTCTTTCCGGCCAGTCCAACATAAAATTTTTAGTGGATAACAATATCCATATCTGGGATGACTATCCATATAAAATCTACCGCGAACTCATGGAAAAAGGCGCGGAGCCGGAATTAACGCAAGAACAATTTATCGCCAAAATCGCCGCCGATAACGGCTTTGCCAAAAAATACGGCGAGTTGAAACATATCTACGGCGAAATGTGGCGGCGCTGGCCGGCTCATGACGGCCGAACAATTGATCAAGTGAAATGGATGGTTAATGAACTAAGAAAAGACCCGGATTGCCATAACGCTTTAGTAAATTCTTGGAATCCTGAATATTTATACCAAATGGCCAAACCCGAAGAAGCATCGCGCTTCCCTATTTGTCATAACATGTATCAATGCAATGTCAAAAACGGCAAATTATCATTACAACTTTATCAAAGAAGCGCCGATATATTTTTAGGCGTGCCATTTAATATTGCCAGTTACGCTCTATTGGCGCTTATCATCGCCAAGGTAACTGGCAATCAGCCAGGTGAATTCATTCATACTTTCGGCGATGCTCATATATATTCTAACCATTTTGACCAGGTGAAAGAACAGCTGGCTCGAGAGCCGAAACCATTTCCTAAAGTCACGATTGATGAAAGTGTTAAAGAGATAGATGATTTCAAACCAGAACACGCTAAGTTAGAAAATTACCAAGCTCATCCGCCGATTAAAGCCGAACTTACTCCGACCGGCGGCTTGGCCACCGACAACTGGAAAGAGTTCGTTAAAAATAAAATTAAAAAATAATTTATGATTTCCATAATTTGCATTATCGCTAAAGACCGCGCTATCGGCTTTAAAAATAAGCTGCTTTATGATATCCCTGAAGACATGAAGCATTTTAAAGAAATTACCACCGGACACGTGGTGATTATGGGCGAAAGAACTTTCCATTCCATGAATGACCGGCCGCTATCTAACCGAGTGAATATTGTTGTGACTCTGGACAAAAATTTCCGGGCCCAAGGCTGCCTGATCGCCCACTCCATGGAAGAATCAATTGAACTGGGCAAAGCGCAAAAAGACAAAGAAATATTTTTTATCGGCGGCGGCCAAGTTTATAAGCAAGCCCTGCCTTTAGCCGACAAACTCTATCTAACGGTCGTGGACGATGAACCAAAACAAGCCGACACTTTTTTCCCGGATTACAGCGAATTTAAAAAAGTTATTTCAGAGCAAACCATTAACACCGCGAGCGGACATAAAATAACGTTTATGGAATTAACCAGGTAGTTTAATATTGTCATGGCGGCCTCCGAGCCGCCATCCAGGAGAGAGAGGTATTAACGTGACAACAGATAAACGTTGTTCCTGCAATTTACTCCTGGATTGCGGGTCGGAGCCCGCAATGACAAAAATACATATGCCTAAAACAGTCATCTGCCACGACCAATACGGCAAACTTTATAAAGTCAACGCCGATAAATTGACGTTTCGCCCATCAATTTATGGACTTTTAATCGAAGGGGATAAAATTTTATTATCACCAGGTTTTGGCGGCTACGATTTCCCCGGCGGCGGCGCGGAACTGCACGAAACCATAGAAGATACTTTAAAAAGAGAATTCTGGGAAGAAACAGGATTTAAAGTTAAACCATTAAAATTATTGCGCAATCACACCTCTTTCTTTTATGCAGTTATCAGAAAACAATACTGGAATTGCCTTTGTTTCTATTTTTTAGTTAAAAGAGTTGGCGGCAAGCTATCCAAGACCGGCTTTGACGAATCTGAAAAAAAATACGCTGACTTAGCTGAATGGATAAAGATAGAAGAAATTAACAAAATAAAATTTATTAATTCCTTAGGTGATTCACTAAGTAAAAAACTAATAAAATCAGCATTTTATGCCAAAAAATAATAAAATCATCGCTATTATCGGCATGGCTGGTTCGGGTAAATCCGCGGCCGTCGATTATATCCAAAAACAACATCACTGGCCCAAAGTCTATCTAGGGCAGCCGACTTTTGATAGGCTTAAAAAGGAGGGGCTTAAGAGAAATTATAAAAACGAACGAATTGTCAGGGAAAAAACCAGGCGCGAGCTGGGCATGGGCGCTTACGCCAAACTAATGATGCCGCAGGTCAAAAAACTTCTAAAAACCAGCCGAATCATACTAATTGAAAGCCTATACAGCTGGGACGAGTATAAAATCTTTAAGAAAAAATTTGGAAAAGACTTTCTGGCCGTGGCAGTGACCGCGCCGTCTTATATCAGGCTGGCTAGACTAAAAGAGAGGCCCATCCGGCCGATTAAAACCGCGGCTGAACTTATGAAGCGCGATTGGACGGAGATTGAAGGCACGGACAAGGGCGGCCCGATCGCCGCGGCCGATTACACGGTTATCAATGACGGCTCGGTGGAAAAACTGAAAAAGAATATTGATTTGATTATAAAAACAATATGAAAAAACGGCCCGGTAAATTCATTGTGATTTACGGCATCAACAATATCGGTAAAACCACCCAGGCAAAACTGCTGGTGAAAAAATTAAAGCGGCTCCACCGCAAAACTGAATATTTAAAATATCCGCTTTATAATCTAGCGCCCTCCGGCCAGATTTTAAATGACTATTTAAGGCAAGGCAATCCCAATCATCTAACGCCCAAAGAAGCACAAATAATTTTCGCTTTGAACCGCGCGCAATACCAGCCGGTGCTGGAGAAAAAGCTAGCGCGAGGCGTTATAATGATCGCCGAAGATTACGTCGGCACCGGCTTGGCCTGGGGTCTGGGCACGGGCCCGAAAAAACAATTTCTTAAAAATATTAACGCCGACTTGACTAAAGAGAATCTGGCGTTTTTATTAGACGGCCAGCGCTTTCTTCAAGCCAAAGAAAAGGGCCATAAGCATGAAGCTTACCCAGAATTAAACAAAAAGGTTAAAGCCGCCTATTTAAAGCTGGCGCGCGAATATGGCTGGACTAAAATCAACGCCCAGCAAACCAGAAAAAAAATTCATGAGCAAATCTGGTCCAAAGTTACTTCAGCGCTTTGAATCGGGTATTTTACATTTTCCTTAATTCTAGCTACAATAAAACCATGAAACACGACGTGATTATCGGCCTGGAAATCCATGCCGAACTGAAAACCAAATCCAAAATGTTCTGCGGCTGCGATAACGACGCGCAAGGCAAGGAGCCGAATACCGTTGTCTGTCCGGTCTGTTTGGCGCATCCGGGAACTCTGCCCGTGCCCAATAAGCAGGCGATTGAATGGACGATTTTGGTCGGTCTGGCTTTGAACTGCAAAATCAATCAGCTGTCCAAATTTGACCGCAAGAATTATTTCTATCCCGACTTGCCCAAAGGCTACCAGATTTCCCAATATGACCTGCCGATCGCTTATGACGGCTTTCTGGAAATTGACGGCAAACCGATCTTAATCACGCGCATCCACTTAGAAGAAGATACGGGAAAATTAATCCATCCGGCCGGCAAGAAGCATACTTTAGTGGACTATAACCGCGCCGGCACGCCTTTAATAGAGCTCGTCACCGAGCCGATTATCAGAGACGCGGCCACGGCAAAAAAATTCGCCCAGGAGTACCAAAAAATTCTGCGCTTTTTAGATATTTCCCACGCCGACATGGAAAAAGGCGAAATGAGATGCGAAGCTAATATCAGCGTGCAGGAACAAGGCAAATGGCAATATCTCAATGGGCAGATTAAGCCGCTCGGCAATTATAAATTAAATCCTAAAGTTGAACTAAAAAATATCAATTCTTTCCGCTATATGGAAAAAGCGGTGGAGTATGAGATCAAGCGGCAGATCAAGGCGCTGGCGGACGGAGCAAAACTCGTCCAGGAAACCCGCGGCTGGAATAATGAAAAAGGCATAACTACGAGCCTTAGAATCAAAGAGACTTCGGCCGATTACCGCTACTTCCCCGAACCGGACATCCCGCCGCTAAGAATTGATCAGACATGGATAAAAAAAATCAAGGCCCGGCTGCCAGAACTGCCGGCGCAAAAAATAAAACGCTTTAAAGAAGAATATTTCTTCTCCGATTATGAAAGCGAAATTTTAGCCGGAGATAAAGCGTTGGCCAAATATACCGAAGAAGTCATTACCGAATTGCGGGCTTGGATTGAGACTTCCGGCGATACCTGGGAAAGGCAAAAACATAAATTAGCCAAAGCCACCGCCAATTGGCTGATTAATGAGCTATTCAAACATCTAAAAACCAATAGCCAAACAATCAGCCAGGTGAAAATTACGCCGGAAAATTTTGCCGAGTTTATTTCCCTTATTTATCAGGATAAAATCAACTCCTCGGCCGCGCAAACGATTTTAGCCAAGATGTACGAGCGCGGCGGCGACCCTACGCAGATTATGGATGAGCTGGGGCTAAAGCAATTGGACGACAAGGAAGCTTTGGAAAAAGTTATCGCCGAAGTAATTTTTAAAAACCAAAAGCAAGCCCAGGAATATAAAAACGGCAAAACCGCCGTTCTGCAATTTTTCATCGGCCAAGTAATGGCGGATACTAAAGGCAAGGCCAATCCCAAGCTGGTTGCGGAAATCTTAAAATCCGTTTTAGCTAAATAAAACTCCGCTCAACTTGACAGATGGCCGGCGGCGCGCTACAATTATCCACAATGAAGCAAACCAGAATAAAAAAGCACAAATTTACTCATAACTCGGAAAAACGTTCCGAGAGGAAAATTATTTTTTAAAAAATTCCCCGTTCACCAGAACGGGGAATTTTTTAGACTGTAACACTTGCACCTTTTAATTTAACGACGGATAACATTAACAAACAACATCAAGACAAAAGGATGAAATCATGCAACTACCAAATGTAATCACCGCCCGGGGGTTTAATAAGGCGACTCTGGAAGAAATCTTCGCCATCGCTGACCGAATGCAAAAAGGCCGCTTCAACCCAGATATTCTTATGGGCAGAACCATGGCCACTCTTTTCCATGAAAAAAGCCCATGCACGCGCCTGAGCTTTGAAATGGCCATGAAGCGGCTGGGTGGAAGTGTCGCTGGCGCCGACATTGACGGGGCCAGCCTGGAAGATACTATTAGGGTAATAAGCGGCTACGGCCCCAATGTCATCGTTCTTCGCTACCACGAAGAGAATGGAGCAGTCAAGGCGCAAGAAGCTTCCTCTGTCCCAATCATCAGCGCTGGCGGCGGATCAAACGAAAGCCCAACCCAAGCGCTAATCAGCCTGTTCACCATCAAGCAGGCCTTTGAGAAGCTTGAAGGTCTAAATATCGCTCTGGTTGGTGACCTTGGAGATTGGGGAACGGCCAGATCGTTTTGCTACTTCCTGGCGAATAACTACCCTAATAACCGCCTCCACCTGGTGTCGCCCAAACAAACCAGGATGAGAGATGAAGTTAAGGCACATCTCAAAGAAAATGATACTGAGTATGTTGAATATACTGAACCAGACGAATTAGATTATGTTCTGCCTGTAGCTGACGTAATCTACGTCACCGGCGTGGAAACTGAACCACACAAAGACAATCCTCCCCTATTTGTTGAGGCGGAGGAAGCGAAGAAACGGCTTACAATCACGCCAGCCGCCCTGTCTCGGATGAAGAGAACAGCTATCATCATGCATCCGCTACCAAGAATGACCGACAACGAAATCAATTCCTCTGTTGACTCCGATCCTCGGGTGGTCTCTTTCCAGCAGGCCCGAAATGGCCTATACGTCATCATGGCGCTTTTACAGATGACGATGATCGGTTACGATACTCCGACCCCAGCTAAGGCTACGCCAGCGTTGGCTGGACTCGCATGCGCGAACTAATCATCGCGTTCACCCCCCTGCTTACCTAAAAAACGGCGAGCAGGGGTCTTTTTTTAACCTAAAGCCGGACTTGCTAATCCGGCCTTTAGGTTTGTTTTAAAAATTTTTCCACCATCGCGCTGGCGTCTTGGCCTTTTTTCAGCCAATGAATTTTCGCGCCCTGCCTCTCCCAGCGCTTAAACCAGGTAAGCTGGCGCTTGGCGAATTGATTGGAGGCCAGATTCAACCGTTCCACCATTTCCCCGTAATCCATCTTTTTTTCAAGATATAATGAAATAAATTTATATTCCAGCCCAAAATCTTCCAATCTTTTCCAGCTCAAGCCCTGCGCGTGCAAACTCTCCACTTCGCCAATCATGTTTTGCTCTTTTAATCTTTTAATTAACCTCCGAGCGATCCTCTGTTTTAAAACTTCGCGCCCGACATCAAGCCCGATAATCAGCGCGTTATACTTTTTCCGGCCGGTTTTATTTTTAAAACTTTTATCCTGCTCTAACAGTTCCAAATAGCGAACCAGCCGCCGCTTATTATTTTTATCGCTGTGGTTTAATCTGGCCGCCAGCTTTGGCGACAATTTTTCCAGCTTGCTCAATAACCTTTGAGCGTTCAACTTTCCCAATTGTTTTCTTAAAGCTAAATTTCTTTTAATATTAGCCAATTTATAATTATCAACCACTGCCTGTAAATATAAACCGCTGCCGCCGGCCAAAATTGGCAGCTTGCCGCGCGCCAAAATTCCATCAATGGCCGCGAACGCCAATTTCTGATATTTGGCCAGATCAAATTGTTTTCTCGGGCTAGCCACGTCAATCAAATGATAAGGAACATCATACTCGGCCAAATCTTTTCCGGTTCCAACATCCATGCCGCGATAAACCTGCCGGGAATCGGCGCTGACAATCTCGCCATTAAATTTATTAGCCAATTCCACCGCCAGCTTGGTTTTGCCGCTGGCCGTCGGCCCGAGAATAACAATAATTTTATTATTATCATGATTCATAATTCATGGTTCATTAAACTACCGGCTAGACAAAACTCTCTAGCTTTTTCAATTTTAACCTTAACAAATTTACCAATT
>JAQTVB010000040.1 GCA_028707005.1 Patescibacteria group bacterium | reverse complement strand
CTGATTTCTTCCCGCTCCGCATCACTTAATCTTTTATAATTTCCCATAGAAATCTAATTTAACATTTTTGGCGCTTCGCGCCAAATATATTGCGTTAGATTCTGGAATCAAATTTATTTAAAAATTATAAAATTAAAAATTAAACTACCACCGACCCTGTCGGTGGAATTAAATCCGACACGGACTACGTCCTTTAGCTAAACATGGCTATTCTGCATTCTCCCCATTTTTGTCATTCTGAACGGAACGAAGTGGAGTGAAGAATCTATAATACGTTATACGTTCCTTGATCGTCGTATTATAGATCTTTCGTTCCGCTGGCGCTCCACTCAAGATGACAAAAAGAAAGAATAAACTGACTTCGTCCGCAAGAGGAAACCGTGGACGACCGGCTACGCCGGTGGATTTCTTATTTATTAAAAATTCTACACCCAAAAATCTAATAATAAATTAAATTACTTTCAATCCCCTTAATTTTTCCACAATCTCCTCATGTATCTTCTTGATCGGCTGTTCGCCGTTGATTTTTATAAGCTTGCCTTGTTTCTGCCAATAGTCAAGCAAAGGCTTGCCGTCTTGATGATAAACTTTTAAGCGATGGGCGATAACTTTGGGCTTGTCGTCATTTCTGGTAAATAACTCCTGGTGGCAGATATCGCAAATGCCTTCCGCGATCGGCGGATTATATTTTAGATGGTAAACCGCGCCGCAAGCGCACATGCGCCTTAGCCCCAAACGTTCTTTGACTTCCTTGTCGCTCACTGCCACTTCAATGGCGCGAACCTGATCGTTCTTTTTCAGCAAACTTTCTAAAATAGCCAGCAGAGCTTTTAATTGGCGGCTGTTCCTGGGAAAACCGTCAAAAATAAAACCAGCCGCCTTTTGCTTCAGGCTATTTTCCATTAATTTGATCGTCATCTGGTCAGGCACCAGCTTGCCTGTCTTAAGATATTTCTCCACGTTTTTTCCCAAAGTGGTTTTGGCCGCGATTTCCGCGCGCAATAAATCACCGGTGGAAATTTTTTTCCAGCCTGCCTGTCCGGTAGGCAGGCCGGTTTTTCTGGCTAACAGCTCCGCCTGCGTTCCCTTACCCGAACCAGGCGGACCGAAAAAAATGATTATATTTTTTGGCATAAACAATAATTTTTAATGTTGCATTGAAAATTGGTCATTCATTGAAAATTGTAAATTGAAAATTGAAAATTGATTCTACATTCCTATCGGCTTCACGCCTCCGGTCGACATAGGCGGCAGCTTAGTTGGCGCACTGCTGGCCGGCTTATTACCTCTATAGTTGCCGGCAAAACCAACGCTCCCTTTATTAATACCGATATTCCCCATATTGCCGCTAATGTTAGATGCGCCGTAAACTCCATGCGATACCACGCTTCCGCCGCCATACTTAGTGCGATTTTCGCCCCTCACCGACCAGGAATCACCACGATCTCTGGTTCTATTTAAATTGTTGGCAATTTGCTTGTCTGTTAAAAGAGTTTTTCCATCGCTGGCTTTAATGGCTTTGGTTTTATCGCCAAGAGACGGTTTTTTACCATTGCTGTCATGAACCAATTTTAAAATTTTTTCTCTTTTACCCATCTGCGAGCCAAAGACTCCTTCGCGCTCTAATTGCTTTTTAAACAGAGATTCGGTTTTTCCCGCGCCCAGATTAATTAGGGTCTTTTTTAAAGCAACACCCCTCTGGACGTTTCCGCCAATAGCGACACCCCCGACCTTACTATTCAACTTACTGGCAGATAAATTTTTATTCAAAACTATTCTGCTGATTCTTTGCATCATAATGATTATAAGTTATTGCCTATTTGCCAGCTTGGATCTATAAAAAAAGTAGCCCACAATGGCGAAAGTCGCGACCGGCGACAACCAGCTGGGCGCGCGGCAGCCAAAACTATCAAACAGCATAATCACGCCCAAAACCAAAATGGAATACATGGCGCCGTTTTTCAAATAAAGATACTTCTTAATATTTTCAATATTTCCCATAGTCACTTGCCTTACTACCAAAGCGCCCACGCCATTGCCCAATAAAATCAAGGGTACGGACAAAGTGAAAGCGAACGCACCCAGCACTCCGTCAATGGAAAAAGTCGCGTCAATCACTTCCAAATAGAATATCTTGCTTAAATCAGACAGATTCTTGTTGGTTAAATCTTTTTCTTTTAACTCGGCGTTCTGCTTAAAACCATGGGTAATGAAAAAAGCGGTTGAGCCAACCACCGCGCCGAAGGCCATTAGCGGATTTTCGCCCAGGGTAAGCCAGACGATCGCGGCCAATAAAATGGAAACTACCGAATAGAACCAAACCCCGTTTCTGTAAAAAAATTTCTCATGCCGCAAGCCGAAATTTTTTGTTTCCAAAAACAGCCAATGAAAAAACAAGAAAATCAAAAATATGCCGCCGCCGATTAAAAGCATGGGCGCGGACTTTTCCACGGCTTCAATCACTCGCGGGTCGTTGGAAAAAGTCGCCGTTAGAGCCTCTATCGGTCCAATGCCCGGCGTGGCCAGCCAGACAATCAGCCAGGGCAATAATCCCCTAACGACAAAGACCGCGAAAACCAGCCCCCAAAGCAAAAACCAGCGCCTGGCGCGCGCCTGCATGCCGGACAGCACTTCGGCATTGATAATCGCATTGTCAATGCTGGAAACGATTTCAAATAAACACAAGCCGGCGACGATTAAAATAATAGAAAATAGACTCATATATTTACTATGAATTATGACTTTATTATATCATAAACATAGCTAAAACAAAACCTTGTATTTTTTAAAATTTTATGTTAATATAATATTTCGCTCTTTCCCAAAATCCAGGTTAACCACCAATCAGAGACTTATCATGAAACTAATATCCGTCTTGTCTTATTTCAGACCGCCCTTCGCGCCCAGCTCGATTGAAGATGCTTCATTTATTAATTCGCGGGCAAATCTTTACGGCGTAGCTGACGGCGTTTCAGCGGCTTATAGCCCGAGCCACCCTCCTCTCTACTACGGCACGCTCACCGGCGGTCAGATGGCGGTTCAAGAGCTTTGTTCTTCCGCCGTGCGTCTGGAGCCAGACGTTAACCTTCGTTCGCTCCTTCTTAAGGTGAATGAAGCGATTTTTATCCGCCATAATCAGGCGGGCAAAAACCCAAAAAACGATAATGTGGCCGGCGCCAGTTTCGCTATCTGCCAAATAAATTCGACAAGCATAACTTTTATCGTGGCCGGAGACTGTTTCGCGTTATTCAGGATTAAAGAAAATTTACGCTTCTTGACCGGTTTTGATCAGCCGGCCCATCGGCTCAAAGAAAGGGCTGACCGTCTCTTCGCCAAATGCCTTCGCCGGGCCGGCAATAATAAGGGCCGGGCTTGGGATCTGTTCCAGCCTCTCTACCAAGCCGGTAAAATCAAATACACGAACAAAAGAATTGGCCGGGGAGGTTATGCCGAATTGAATGGAGATCCGGCGCTCGAAGACTGTTGGACAGTGATTGATATCTCGGCTTCGTGCTTGCCGCGCTATATCTTGCTCGGTACCGACGGTCTTATCCCCTCCCAATCTTCTAGCTCGGGGCGCCAAAATGAAATCGCACTCCAACTGGAAAATCACTACTTAAAAGGCGGGATACCCGGCCTCTTAGGCTTCCGGGATGGAGCCGAAAAAGGACTCTGCCACCTAAATGGTTGGCCGGAGGCTTCGGCGGTAGAATTGAAATTTTCCTAAACAAGCGGTGCTCTAAGCGCCGCTCTTTTTTATTTTTAAATCCCCCCGCCCGCCTCGCGCTCCTGCCCGCCCGCGCGCCCTGCTTGCGAGGCGGGCGGGGATTCCCGATGGCCTGCGGCCTCGGGAATGACAAAAATTAAACTACCACCGACCCTGTCGGTGGAATTAAATCCGACACGGACTACGTCCTTCTAAGGTTTCCACTTTTGGTTAAAATCGTTCATTTCCTCATCCCGTTGTTTTTTGATGTATTGCCTTATCACCTCATCAGTAATCCCCACAGTTGAAACGAAATATCCCCTTGCCCACAGATGCCTGCCCCAATATTGTCTTTCCAGGCCAGGAAACTTTTTTAACAGTCTTTCCGCGCTGAGGCCTTTCAGCCATTTCATCACTTCGGAGATGGAATACTTTGGCGGGATGTTCAGATACATGTGGACATATTCTTCTTTAACAGCTCCTTCGATGATGATAATATCTTTCCAGTCGCAAATTTCCTTAATTGCCCATTTTAGAGCCATTTTTACCTCTGGATCAATGACACGGAAACGATATTTCGTTACCCAGACAAGGTGGTAGCGGCAATCATAGGTAACATGCGATTGCCGACGATATTTGTTTAGATTGTCTTGCGGCATAGGCTTAAATGTTAATGATTATGCCTATACCTTAGGATAAACTGACTTCGTCCGCAAGAGGAAACCGTGGACGACCGGCTACGCCGGTGGATTTCTTATTTATTAAAAAACCCCACTTCACTGGGATTTTTATTCGTAATTTTTAATTCGTAATTAATAATTAATTACATGCCCTCATACTCCCTCATGGTTAATTGGGCTTCAACCTGCTTGACGGTTTCAATCACCACGGACACCACGATCAAGAGCGACGTGCCGCCGATAGTCAAATATTGCATGCCGGTGAAATATCTTAAAATCAAGGGCAAAATGGCGATCAAGCCTAAAAACAGAGCGCCGACAAAAATAATTTTATGGGTGGTGTTAGCCAGATATTCCGACGTATGCCGGCCCGGCCTGATGCCCGGAATAAAACCGCCCTGCTTCTGCAAATTCTCCGCGATTTGCGTAGGATGAAAAATGACTTCGGTATAAAAATACGTGAAAGCGAATACCAATAAAAAATACAACACGCCATAGACTAATTGATTTTGGAAAAAATTAATCGTCCATTCGGCCGCCCGGGCCAAAAAAGCGGTGCGCGCGTGAATAAAAAATTGAGCGATCATGGGCGGAAAAATCACCACGGAAATGGCAAAAATAATCGGAATGACGCCCGCCATATTAACCCGCAAAGGCAAGTGCGTGGAAGTGCCGCCGAACATGCGGTTGCCCCTGATTTGCCTGGCGTATTGCACCGGCACGTTGCGCTGGCCTTCGTTGATAATCACTACGCCGACAACAGTGATCAGGGCAATGGCCACGAAGCCCAAAATCATATAAAGCTTTGACGGATCAAAGGTGACGGTAACCTGCTGCACGGTTTGCAGCAGTCCGGCCACGATGCCGGCAAAAATCAATAAAGAAATGCCATTGCCCACTTTTTTCTCCGTCATCAATTCGCCCAGCCACATTAAAAATATCGTACCGGCCGAGATCGTGACAATCATGGTAATTAAACTAAAAGCGTCAACATCGCCCAAAATTAAATTTGACGACCGCCTTAGCAAGGTGATCATGCCGTAAGCTTCCAGCGCGGCCAAAGGAACGGTAAGCCAGCGTGTCCACATATTTACTTTCTGCCGTCCGGATTCTTCCTTGTTCATCTCTTCCAGCTGGGGAATAATCATGGCCAAAAGCTGAAAAATAATTGATGAAGTAATATACGGCCCCACGCCCATCATGACGATGGAAAAATTCTGCATGCCGCCGCCGGAAAAAACATTCATTAAGCCTAAGATTTGATTGGAAGAAAAAAAATCGCGTAACGCCGTGGCATCAACTCCGGGGACCGGAATGTGCGCGGCTACGCGAAAAATGGCCAGCATGGCTAAAACAAACAGGATGCTGTTCCTTAAATCGCGCGCCTTCCAAATTTGCATTAGCTTTTCCATAATATTTATTTTACCGCTTTTAAAAAAGAGGCGGGATTTAACGGTTAGTACAGACGCGCCATGGCGCGTCTCTATAAAATCTTGCCGCCCAATTTTTCAATCCGCGCTTTAGCGCTCTGG
>JAQTVB010000039.1 GCA_028707005.1 Patescibacteria group bacterium | reverse complement strand
CATTTTAACTTTGTTGTTGGCTGCCGCGCTGACTTTTTTAGTAATGGGCATCGCCGGCAAATTAAAGATTACCGACCAGCCGGATAGGCAAAGGAAATTTCATCGGGGCAATATTCCTTTATTGGGCGGCACGGCGATTTTTTTGGCATTTTTTCTTGCGCTATTTTTTTGCCGCGGCCAATTGCTGGCCGGCGCCCTCTTGCCCGGTCATTGGCTGGGGTTTTTTATCGGTGCCGGCTTTTTAATGGTCGGCGGCTTTCTGGACGACAAATATGACTTAAAACCATCCCGCCAGTTTATCTTTCCGCTTTTAGCCGTCGCCAGCGTGATTATCGGCGGCGTGCAGATTGAAAAAATCACCAATCCCTTCGGCGGCTATCTTTATCTGGGCGCGGCTTCGGCCGTTTTAATCGCGCTTTGGCTTTTGGGCATGATGTATACGACCAAGCTGCTGGACGGGCTGGACGGGTTGGTGGGCGGCTTGGTCGCCATCGGCTCTTTGGTGATTTTTCTTTTCACCTTGGCTGAAAAGTACTATCAGCCGGACGTTGGCTTAGCCGCGCTGATTTTAGCCGGAGCCAGCCTGGGTTTTCTGATTTTTAATTGGCAGCCGGCCAAGATTTTTTTAGGCGAAGGCGGCTCATTGTTCCTGGGCTATGCTTTGGGCGTGCTGGCGATCATTTCCGGCGGCAAGATGGCTATCGCCTTATTGGTTATGGGCATTCCGGTTTTGGACGTTCTGTGGACGATTTTAAGGCGGCTGGCGCAGGGAAAAAATCCTTTTAGCTATGCGGACCGCCAGCATCTGCATTTTCGGCTGTTGAATCTTGGGTTAAGCGTCAGAAAATCGGTTTGCCTTTTCTATGGCATAGCCATAATTTTCGGTGTGAGCGCCTTGTTTTTGCAGAGCGCGGGCAAGGTTTTGGCTTTAGCCGTTTTAGCGGTTATCATGCTGCTGGTGGTCTTTTTTTTCGCCTATCTTGACAGAAGGAGAAAAGCAGTTTAATATTAATTCATTAAATTAACCTAAATAAATTTATGTCATCACCCGATAAACCTATATCACCACTCGACGAGGGAACTAGTAGAAGAGACCAAATTGACCAAGAAAATATCAAAGAGACAACTAGTGAAATAATTGCAATGTTAGATAAACTTGTCCCTAACGCAGAAGCTACCTATTTGCAATCTTCCGGAGGGTTATTACGTATCGGAAAAATGGCGGATGGAACAGTATATCTTTACGGCCACCATAGCTCTGGTAATTTAAGAAGGCAAGCTGAAAAAATTAAAGAAAAAATTAAAGAAAAGACTGGTGTGGAAATTAGCATTGAATAATAATTTAATCAAAATAATTAAAGAATATATGGCGAAGATAGCTGTTATCAAGACCGGCGGCAAGCAATACAAAGTGAGCCAAGGGCAAAATTTAAAAATTGAAAAACTTGATGTGGCGCCTGGCGCAACCGTCAAGTTTCCCGCCTTAATGGTGGCTGATGGAGATAAAGTTCAGCTGGGCCAGCCGAATTTAGGGGAGCTGGTAGAAGGCAAGGTTATAGAACAGGGCAGAAACAAAAAAGTGAGCGTCGTCAAGTTTAAGAATAAAGTAAGATACACCAGAAACGTGGGCCATCGCCAGCCCTTCACTAAGGTGGCCATAACCAAAATATAAAAGATTTTTTTAAAACGAGAGGCGCGCTACAACGCGTCTCTCGTTTTTTTGTTGCTTTTATTTGTTAATCAGATATATAATGAAAATGGTTCCTTGGAAAGGAGGTAGTTATGAAACTCATGCAGGTGAGGCTGGGTCTCGGATCTACCTTTATCATATCGGTGGTGGTAATTGTTGTGTCAGCACTGCTTTCGCTCCTATTACCATACCTTTAGGAGCGAGTAGGAGCGAGCAAAAGATCTGGGGCAAAGCTTGGGCGGCAGATGATCATACCTGCCGCTTTTTTTATCCTTTGATAAAGCCGGGCGTGTTTTCTTGGTTATTTATTGATATAAAAATTGGCTAATATTAAATAATTTACTTATTAATTGGCCCTTCAACCATTGACATGGTTTTGATTTTGTGTTAAGGTTTGGCTAGTTTTAGGAGGGCTTTACTATGGCGAAAACTATAGTTGAGTTGCTCTTTTTATCAGTCAACGTAAAATCACAGAAAATCATGAAAACAACAACAGCAGTAATGGGACTGGCGTTGCTTGCAACGATCAAAGTAATAATTGTATTGGCGTTGCTTGCAACGATCAATATTAACAACGTTAACGCTCAACCAGCAGTAATGTCGCTGAGCCACAACCATGGGGAATGCTGGCAGAAAGTATCCGTCGCAACTCTGAAGGACGTCGGCGCCGGAGACTTTATACAGCCTGCGGCCGGCGTTACGGACGTGACATTGCTGTTCGCGGTCTGCCCGAACAACGCGGCGGATTTGACCGCAGTTTGGGCGCCATGGCGGAGCTCAACCATGAGCTTCTGGGACACCGACATCCTACCGACGAACGGGGTAAGCCTCACCGTCTATTTTCCGATCACGGTCGGGAGCTGGAAGTACATGGCTGTCAACCCGGCCGCGACGGTACCGATGTCTCTCGGGGTATTGACATCAGTAAGCGATCCCCAGAGAGGGAACCGGATCGCCTGCTCATTCAGGGTGAAAGGGGGGCCAATCAGTTTGGAAAGAATGAGTCTGACCATTAGCGACGGCAACTTGATTGCCTATAAGATGAGCGTGACCAACCACAGCAAAGAATATGTGGGGTATGGCAACATCGGTCAAGAAGTCACCAGCGGACCGGCAACGCAATGGCTTTACGGTTTGAAGACGGCTGGCCCGGCCGTTGGTTTCGCGGCGGCGTCGCAAAACGACCTCAACGTCATCCGTGATTGGGTTGGGTCAAATTACCTGCTGACCGCCACGTTGGACATCACCAATGTGATGGGGCAGTGGGCGGCTCATTTGACGCGAAAACTGTCTTTTGCGGGCAGTGCCGCGTCTTTGTCCATCAGCCGACCAGGGCGCGTCGAGATCACGGGCCGCGACTCGCAGTTGTACTACCTTGAGAGTACGACTGCTTTATGCGGCGGCAGCACCGTTTGGACGTTAGTTGGCCCGCCGGCAGTGGCCGGGTCAACGGTTCAGCTAGGCGGCAGCACTCCCGCCAAGTTCTTTCGCGCGAGGCAAGGGCAATAAGCCCGCGCCTCGCCTCATCCCTTGCCCGATGGACGATCTCATAGTTCATCGGGCAGGACTTTTAACAATAATTATCTTTAAATATTTTTGGTTGACGGTTTTACCAATGAAAAACCGAGTTAAAAATTATTAATTTAATTAAAAAATTTATGAAAAACATCGAAAAATTATTAGTAACAGCGGTGATAAGTTTATTGTTAGTGCTGTTTGGTGTTACCACAGCGGTTTACGCCGAGGCGCCATCAAGTTCCAACACTGACAATGTGGCTGCTGCCGCTCCAAGCCCTTCTGACACTGGCGATACGACTCCGGTCGCTCCCAGTTCCTCTAATACAGACAACACAATGCCTAACATGACTCCTGCCGCTCCCAGTTCTTCGAACACGGACAATGCGACGGTTAGCACCGCTCCCAGTTCCTCTAATACAGACAACACAATGCCTAACGTGACTCCTGCCGCCCCCAGTTCTTCGAACACGGACAATGCGACATCTAATCCTACGCCCAGTACCGCTAATACCGATAATACTACGACCCCCGCAACTCCGGCCGCTCCTACGGAAACCCCTGCATCTTCCGGCCCTTCATATAGCGGCGGCGGTGCAATAATCTTATCCACTTCGCCTTGCGCTAGCGTGGTTTATGGCGAGTGGGGAGCGCCGGTGAGCGGTATTCAATATAGAAACGTTCTTAGCCAGAATCCTCAATCTTGCTCTCTAACCGCTGATCAGCAAAACGCCAGATCAAGAGTTTATCAAGCTGCAGTCGCCGGCGTTAAATATTATGCTGACGGCAGCTTATTGAGAGGCACTGATTGGAAAATTTACTTAATCATTAATGGTCAGAAAAAACTCATTAAGAATTGGACCGAGCTTCAGGAATATCGCGGCAAAACGATTTTTAACGTTAATAATGACGTTATCGCCCAATATCCCGACTATACTGGCGTAGTGGCTGGCGTTAAGGCTTACGCCAACGGCAGCTTGCTCCGCGTTGCTGACCACAGAATCTATTTAATCATTAACGGCAAAAGGCAATACATCAAGAGCTTGCAGGAATTAAAGAAATACGCCGGCAAAACGGTTTACAATGTAAGCTATGAAACATTATATCAGTATCAAGACGTAAAGTAATGGAAATTTCTCATCATATAAAAATCGCCTCGCTAATTAGCGGGGCGATTTTTGTATTTCATATATTTTAGCTGAATTTTTTTTAATTTTTGAAGCGAGGATTGTTTGAGCTGCTAATAACTAATAAACTCTACTCCAGCTGGTTTGGTCTGGCCACGAACAATCTTAGCATAGCTAGTGATTGGCGAGTTCCGCAGCGAGAAAATTAAATAAAATTCAGCCAAGATCTATTCCGGCTAGTACTAATTTATACTTCATTTCTGTATTTTAGGGCGTTGGACAAGGTGATTTCGTCGGCATATTCCAGATCAGCGCCCATGGGCAGGCCCTTGGCCAGCCTAGTGATTTTGATTTTGTAAGGCTTTAAGATTTTTGCCAGATACAGGGCGGTGGTTTCTCCTTCTAGGTCCGGATTAAAAGCCAAAATAATTTCTTTAACCGCAGAATTTTTCAGCCTGCCGGTAAGCTGCTTGATATTAAGTTGTTCCGGCTTGATGCCTTCAATAGTATTAATCACTCCGCCCAGGGAATGATATAGGCCATGATATTGTTTCGTCACTTCAATAGCCAAGAGATCGCGCGTGTCAGCCACCAGGCAGATTACCGCGCGGTTTCTTTTTTGGTCGGCGCAGATCGGGCAGGGATTGGTTTCGGCGATAGCAAGGCAGGTTCGGCAGACAGTGGTTTTTTCTTTTAACTCGGCAATAGCCTGGGCAAATTGCTGCAGGCTTTCCGGATGAGCTTTTAATAAATAAAAAACATAGCGTTCGGCGGTTTTCGGCCCGACCGAAGGCAATTTGGTGAAATGGTCTATTAGGTTTTGGATGGAAGCGGGGAAACGCATTAGCAATTAAAAATTACGAATTATCAATTACGAATTATTTGTTAATTTTTAATTCGTAATTGATAATTTTTAATTAAATCCCTGGATGCCGCCCATTTCCTGAACTTTTTTCGCCATGACTTTTTGCGTCCGCTTAATGGTTTCGTTGATTACCTCGGTGAGGATGCCGGGCAGTTTGTCTTGAGCGATGGTCGGACTGATGGTAAGCTGGGTGATTTCCATATTGCCGTTCATCACCGCCTTAAGGCCATTTCTTTCATATTCGATTGATTCTTGCGCTAAGGCGTTTTGCAGAGTCTTGGCCTGATTTCTTAGATCCTTGAATTGTTTCAGTTTGTTAAACATAGGAAAAATTTTCAATTTTCAATTTACAATTTTCAATCAATTTACAATGTCTCAATTTTCAATTAATAAAACTAATTGCTGTTTGGAAATTGAGTCATTGATTCATTGAAAATTGTTTAAAAATTAAAAATTAAGAATTAAAAATTAATGATTAGTATTCCGGCGACGCTCCTTGATCTTGCTTGGCCACGGATTTAAAGCTTACGGTATTTTCATCAAAAAATAGATTGATTTTTCCGGTCGGACCGTTGCGATGCTTGGCGATATGAATTTCCGCCGCATGCTTATCGGTTTCCGACAATTCATCATAGTTGTAGCCGCGGTCGGCGGCTTTGCGGTAAATGAACATTACCACGTCCGCATCCTGCTCAATTGAACCGGACTCTCTTAAGTGGGCCAGGCGGGGGATGGCCGGCTTGGTCATTTCCACGGCGCGCGACAGCTGGGATAAAGTGGTTTTCCCTTATTTGCTGCTGATTTCTCCGGCCGATTGCACTAGCATGCCGGGAAACGCCGG
>JAQTVB010000038.1 GCA_028707005.1 Patescibacteria group bacterium | reverse complement strand
TCATGGTTGATTCCACCGCCACATTAACGCCGTCGTACTTTTTAAAAAATTTAGCCACTTTGTCAGTGTCAGTGGAGATTTCCGTTTGTTTCCTGATTTTACCCGCTTCATTCATAACCGTAATGAAACAAGTCTTCTTGTGGAGATCGACTCCAATGTAAGTGCTAGCATTAGACATAGATTTTTAGGTTAATTATTAGTTAGTCTAATTTTAACACTTATATTTAATTTATAGCATTATGGATAAAAAATCAAAAATATTTTTTTCAGTGTTTTTTATTGCCGTTTTTATCGTCACCGCCGCGTCTTTTTGTAAGTTTTATATTTTTAAAGATTACTACATCACCTCGGAAGCGGCCTGCGACCCGGCGGCGGAACAATGCTTTATTTACGAATGCGACCCGGCCGATGATAACGAGTGCCCGGAAAATCCGGCTGAACGTTTAAGCTACTACAAACTGATAGAAAAAAAGGCTAAGGCCATGCCTGTTTGCAACCCGAACGGCGAGAATTGTCCGCCCTTGGCTTGCCGGGCCGGCGAAGATTGCCGGGAGATTTTATGCGATGAAGCGGCCAGAATTTCCGGCGAGAGCTGCAGCGAGCCGGCAATGTATTTAAACAGCCGGGCAGAAAATGAAGATCAGGCTCCGGACGATGCCGCGACTATCACGGAATAGTTTTGCCAGAGGGCGCTTTCAGCACTCTCTTTTTATATCTACGGTAAATATTTCAACCCCATGGAGATATTTTTGGAATTTTTCAAACAGCATTGGCTGGCAATCGCTTTTTTGGCGCCCATGTTTTGGGCGCTGGTTAATATCATTGATGTTTATTTTGTGGCCGGCGTCTATCGGGACGAACTGGACGGCACTATTATCACCGGTCTGTTCCAGATCATACCCTGGCCCGTTTTATTCTTCGTCGCCGATTTCAGGCTGGCCGATGCCGTTAATTTTCATTCCGGCGTAGACCCGACGCTGTGGTTGTCTTTTTTGGGTGGCGGCTTGTATACCGCATCGTTTTATTTTTATTTTAAAGCCCTGTTCAGCAAAAACGACGTTTCTTTATTACAGATTTTTTGGAATTTAACAGTGGTGGCCGTGCCTGTTTTATCTTTCCTTCTGCTGGGAGAAATTTTACCTCTGGTCAAATACGCCGGCCTGGTTATCGCCCTTTTGGGAGCGACCATGCTTTCCTTTAACGCCAAACTGCGCGGCAATTTTTCTAAGAGATATTTCCTAATCATGCTCGGAGCGGTATTATTTCTCTCTCTTAGCATGATCACGGAAGAAAAGGCTTATAATCTGCTCAACAATACTTATGGCGCCGAAGGTTTCTGGCTGGGCTTTTTCTTTTTTGGCTTAGGCGCCGTTGCCGCCGGCTTGTTATGCGCCGCCTTTTTTAAGAGAAATCCTTTGCGGCTTATCAAGAAGTACTATAAAATTTTTCTTCTAAGCGAAGGGATTTATTTTTTGGGAAATTTGTTCGCTCAAAAAGCCCTGGACATCGCTCCCTCCGCCTCATACGTTGCCGCGGTGGAAACTTTTGTGCCGGTTTTTGTTTTAATTTACAGCTTCTTGATTTTATTCATATTTTCTGCTATTATTAGGAAGAAAAGCGAGGTAATTAGGAAAATCTACACAGAGCAAATCGGCGGAATTTGGGCTAAAGCCTTGGCAACGGTGATTATGGCTTTAGGAGTTTATCTAATAAGTTAATTAATATATATTATGCGCGTATTATTCGTTTCAGGAGAAATGATCGCGGGTGATTTGGCTCTTAGGCTGAAAGAGGAGGGTTGTGCAGTGAAATTATTCGTAGCAGACGAAAGCCGGCAAGATTGTTTCACCAATATGGTAGAAAGGACCGCTGATTGGAAAAAAGAATTGGCCTGGGTGGGTAAAGACGGCCTGATTGTTTTTGATGATGTCGGCTACGGCCAAGAGCAGGACGATTTGAGAAAACAGGGCTATCTGGTTTTCGGCGGCTCGGCGGGCGGCGACCGGCTGGAAAAAGACCGCGAGTACGGGCAAACTATTTTAAAATCATGCGGCTTAGAAACAAAAATCTCAAAGGATTTTACCAACATCGCCAATGCTTTGGAATATTTGGGCAGTCATCGGGCCGAATGGGTTATTAAGCAGAACAACCATAAAAGCTCGCTCACTTACGTCGGTATGATGCCGGACGGCAGCGATGTCATCAGCCTCCTGAAAAACTATCAGGAATATAATAGCGACGACGCGATTAAAACCATCAGCCTGCAGAAAAAAATGGCCGGCATTGAAATCGGCGTGGCCAGATATTTTAACGGCCGCGACTGGGTTGGCCCGATTGAACTCAATATTGAGCACAAGGCTTTTTTAAACGGCAACATCGGCCCCCTGACCGGCGAAATGGGCACAATCATCTGGTATGAAGCCGATGAAAACAACAAACTCTTTCAATCTACGCTGGCCAAGCTGAAACCGTTTTTAAGCCAAGCTGATTTTAAAGGCGACGCGGACATCAACTGCATTGTCAATCAAGACGCCGTTTTCCCGATTGAGGTAACTTCCAGATTCGGCTGCCCTTCAACTCATCTGCATGAAGACCTGCATCTCTCGCCCTGGAAAGATTTTCTCCTGGCCATGGCTAAAGGCGAGTCATACGACCTGAAGTCTAAAAAGGATTTCGGCGTGGTGGTCTCGGTGGTGATTCCGCCGTTTCCCTATAAAGCGATTTCCTCCGATTATTACTTAAAAGATGTTGACATTTTATTCAAAAACGAACTAACGGCCGAAGAAAGACAAAGAATCCATTTTGAAGAGGTTTCTTTAAGGCCGGGCGAAAAAAAACAATATTACATCGCGGGTAGCAATGGTTTTATTCTATACGTTACCGGCCTGGGCAAAACGGTAGCGGCCGCTCAACGGCAGGCCTATGATTTGGTGAAAAAAATCGTTATCCCCAAAATGATGTATCGCACCGATATCGGCAATAAATTCATAGAAACGGACGGCGCGATATTAAAAGAGTGGGGCTGGATTTAGAAAACCGAATCATATTAAACAGACATAGAGAAAGCGAAAATTCCCGTCCAGGGCTGTCTGGCGCTAGTTAAATTTCCCCGCCAAGCGGAAGAGGCTAAGTACCGGCGTCGCCAATGAAATAAATTTATGATTATCCAGCTTAAAAAATTCGGTGTAACTTTAACTTCAAGGCAGTTGGGCAAAGAAGCCTTAGCGGCTTTCGCGCCTTCTTTGGCCGGCGTGGGCAAAAACGAAGTAATTGAGGTTGATTTTGACGGGATCAATACTTTTTCGCCGTCTTGGGGCGATGAATTTCTAACGCCGCTGGCGAAAAAGCACGGTAGAAAATTTATCTTAAAGCGGTCCAGCAATCCGTCGGTGGCCGCCACGCTGGAATTTTTGGAAGAAGTAAATGGTTATAAATTTAACATCAGCTGATATGCCATCGGTTGTGACCAGTAATAAAAAATCCGCCGGAACTAACCGACGGTTTTTTATTTTCGCGCTATCATTTCTACGACATGATGTTTATGCGGTTCAGGCTTTCCGGCGTGGCCTTTATCTGGCATCTCTTTTTCATGGTAAAAAATAAGATTGAAACCAGAAAAAAGTTTTTTCAATTCACGCGGCTTTAAATAGCAACTCCCACCATTATAAGATGGGTCATCCGTGGTAAATCCGGAAATAATAACAAACCCCTTATTCGGAACAGCGCTTTTGATTTTTTCAATTAATTTCAACCCGTCCTGCCTTAAGAGGAATTGCAGAGAGTTAAAAACATTAATAATACCGTATTTATTTTTTTCAATTTTAAAATTTTTAATATCTTCACAAAGTAAAAAAATATCTAAGGCAGATAAATTGCTGGCCAGGACAGATTCTTTGACCTTGTTGATGCCCTCCCGCGAGCTGTCCACGGCGGTTACTTTGAATCCTTTTTTAAGCATAAATAGAGAATCTCTGCCTTGCCCGCAGCCTAAGTCTAAAAATTCCGAACCAGCGTCTGCTTGGTTGTAAATTTTTTGTAAAAGTTTATTTGGTCTGCTTCCCCAAACTTCGCTGTTATTTTTGTAAATTTGATTATAATTCATGTATTCTCCTTAGATGTCTTTATTTGTCTGGATATCTTTTAGCCAATGAGTCAAAAAAACATATCGTTCTTTCCAAAATATTTTCCATCCAACATCTTGACTTTCCATGATATTTTGAAAATAGATGTTATTAATTATAGTGAATATTTCCTTGGCATTTTCGATATCATGTTTTGGGAAATAGATTTTTTTATATTCACTTTTTCTAAACATAAAATGATTTGTTTCGTGGCAGATGGTTTTTATTGGCGTACTAGTAGAAGCGGATATACTAATTCCTCGGGCTGTATCCATTGAATATGGAGTAGAATTAATATAGCAGGTAAAATTTTTAGGAAGTTTTGTTTTAAATATTTTATAGATCTCTTGCCGAAATTTTTTGTCTATTTTAAACGTCCATATTTTTTTAAATTTTTTTATTGTGCCTTCATCAACTAGATAAACTTCGGTCTTTTTCTTCTCCCCAAAAATAAGATTACAGGCATCAAGCCTTTTTTGGCATTCTTGATCAACTTTTTTATCGTATATAAATTTCATAATATATTTAGGAGGGGTAGTTCCACTTTGCAGAACTACCTCTTTGTTTTTGGCACTTGCTGCTGACCGATTATTCGGAGCAACAATCGCCGTCGTCGCCGCAGTCGCAGATATTGCTGGTTCCGTCCCACTTCTTGGATTTGAAACCAGACAATTTCAGGTTTGAGGCGGGCCTTTTCGCCAATACGTCATTGACGAGCTGTTTGATGTTTTGTTTTGCTTTCATGTTACTGACCCATGGAATGGCCGAACTACGAGCTCGGCCGGTTTGTAATGCAGGTATTGGATGAAACATCCTCCACCACACTGCGCTTTCAGACTACAGGTCTGACAGCGTTTATCCGGAAGACTACCCGTCTTCTGATAAAATGTTTTTACCTCCTCCCCTTTGCGGAAGTTTATGAATTCGTCGGCCGTGGTGAAATCTTCCCCGGCTTTGCCTAGCGGATAGCCGAACAAATGGTTGCAGGGTATAAGAGTGCCATCAGGCATGAAGATTAGGCCATTACCCTTTTGCAGTTGGCAAACGGTAGTCAACAGGTTTTCTTTGACCAGTTCTCGGATGAACTCGAGAGGTAGCAGACAAAGTGGTAACATAAAGTTGTATACGCACTTGGCACCGCTCGACCTCACCATCTCATAACTCTTAACTGTTTGTCTGGCCATCTCTTTGGGATTAGGAACCCCTTCCATACTGATGTCGTTGTCTAAAACCACGGGCCGACAGTAGTTAATAGACATTGATTGAGCATTGGTCGATTTCATCCAGGATAGGACTTGAGGAAAAACTTTGACAACCGAGCTTGAGAAAGTGACAGAAATGCAATGCGTAATTCCCAGTTCGTTAAGGTTAGCGACCGCTCGTTCTACTTTGCCGAGGCCGTTAACGCCGGTGTTTTGTTTATACTCCTCTTCGGACGAACCTTTTAGGGAAATTGTCACGACATCAAGACCGCTGTCTTTTAGTAGACTCAAATATCCTTTGTCGGTAAGTTTTAAGGCATTTGTTACTAGGGCAACTTTGTTTGGCTTCAAACGTCTTATCATTGCAGGAAGATCGCGATGGAGGGTCGGTTCCCCGCCTAAGATAATAAATCTTGAAATTGGCAGCGTGCCAATAGCTCTTAAAATATTTTCAAAGGTGGTTAATGGCATAGTTGCATCCGACTTGAAACCCTCATCTCTTGCGTAGCACCATTTGCACCGCATGTTACAGGTTCGATTGATAGTTAGCCAGCAAATCATAAATAATTCCTTTGGTTAAAGGTTTCAGGCGTGATGTATTGTAAAATGAACTACCATTATTTTGCCGTAAGTTTATCTATTTGTCAAGGGGTAATGGTATATTTATTCTAATATTAAATAGTTTTTCCCAAAAGGTAATCCACCAGTTCTACTGGTGAGACTTGCAAAGGTTTTACCGTTCCGTCAACCACAAAAAAAGACAAAGTGTTGTATAATGAAAACGGCTTGATGAGTGGCCG
>JAQTVB010000018.1 GCA_028707005.1 Patescibacteria group bacterium | reverse complement strand
CTGATTTCTTCCCGCTCCGCATCACTTAATCTTTTATAATTTCCCATAGAAATCTAATTTAACATTTTTGGCGCTTCGCGCCAAATATATTGCGTTAGATTCTGGAATCAAATTTATTTAAAAATTAAAAATTATAAAATTAAAAATTCTTTTATCTATGTCTTTGCTGAAAAATCTTAATCCCGAACAGCTGGCCGCCGTTAAGCATCGGAACGGGCCATTATTAATCGTGGCCGGCGCCGGTACGGGAAAAACCACGGTGATCACCCAGCGGCTGGCGCTTTTAATTGAAGAGGGACTGGCCAAGCCGGAAGAGATTTTAGCTTTGACTTTTACCGAGAAAGCGGCCGGCGAGATGGCCGAGCGGGTGGACGCGCTACTGCCTTATGGCTACTTTGATTTATGGATTTCCACCTTTCATGGTTTTTGCGAGCGCGTCTTAAAAGAACATGGCCTGGCCATCGGCCTGCCCACCGACTTTAAACTGCTCAACGAATTTGAGCAGTGGGCGCTGGTTAAAAAAAATCTGGACAAGTTTGATTTGGATTATTACCGTCCGCTGGGCAATCCGGCCAAGTTTATCCGCGCCCTGATTAAGCATTTTTCGCGCGCCAAGGATGAAGATATTGCGCCGGCGGATTATCTGGCGTATGCCGAAGAGCTGAAGCAGGATCTGGACCAGATGCTGGGCGGGGGCAAAATGAAAAATCCCAAATCACAAATCCCAACAACCAAAAAAATACAGAACGAAAAATCTCAAATCCCAAACCCCAATGACCAAACAAATGCAAAACGCCAAATACCAAATGCCGAGATCGCTGAGCAGGAAGCGGCGCGCCTGAATGAGGTGGCGAATGCTTATCATGTTTATCAGCAGTTATTGCTGGATAACAATGCTTTGGATTTCGGCGACTTGATTAATTATTGCTTAAAACTTTTCCGCACGCGGCCGGCGATTTTAGAGCAGTACCAGCGGCAGTTTAAATATATTCTATTGGACGAGTTTCAGGACACCAATTGGGCGCAATATGAGCTGGTGAAAATTTTGGCCGCGCCGCAAAACAATTTAACGGTTGTCGGAGACGATGACCAGGCGATTTTTCGCTTCCGCGGCGCTTCCATGAGTAATATTTTGCAGTTCATGGGCGATTTTCCCCAAGCGGAGAAGATCATCCTGACAAAAAATTACCGCTCTAGGCAGAATATTTTGGATCTGGCCTATGAGTTCATAAAATTAAATAATCCTAATCGGTTGGAGTGGCAGTTAGAAAACACCAAATCCCAAACACCAAATCCCAAACAAATCCCAAACACCAAATCCCAAAATTCGGGGAATAAATTCCCAAATGCCCATTCCCAGACAAACCTAAAGCATCAGGGATCAGCTGGCGGGCAAAGTTTTGAACGAACCTCCGTGTCGCCGGCTTTAAATAAAAAATTAATCGCGGCGGACAAGGGCCAGGCCGACATAAAAGTGCTTGAGGGAGCGGATCTGGCCGAAGAAGTGAAATTGGGGGTTGATAAGATCGTGGAACTGAAAAGAGCGGATAAAACCGCGACTTGGAATGACTTTGCGATTTTAGTCCGAGCCAACGACTCGGCGCGCGATTTTATCGCCGAGCTGGCGCGGCGCGGCGCGCCTTATATTTTCGGCGCGGCGCGCGGCCTGTATTTCAAGCCGGTGATTATGGACGCGATTGCCTATTTTAAGCTCTTGGACAATTATCATGAAAGCGCGGCCGTCTGGCGGATGCTTAATTTGCCGATTTACGATTTTACCAGCGAAGAATTGATCAATCTAACCCATCTGGCGGGAAAAAAAGCCTGGTCGCTTTATGAAGTGCTGAAAGAAGCGGCCGCCTTGAAATTAAGCGCCGCTTTGCAGAAAAAAATTGAGCCGGCGCTGGCCATGATCGCCAAACATGCAACCTTGGCGCGGCAGGCTGCGGCCAGCCAAGTGCTGGCGGCCTTTTTGAATGACAGCGGCTACTTAAAATATTTGGTTAAGCAGGCTGACGATAAAGGTTTGGAAGCGATTAATTTTTTGAACCAATTTTTAAAGCGCCTGCAGGAATTTGAGAGCGCGGCAGACGATAAAAGCGTCAAAGCCTTTTTAGCCGAGCTGGCTTTAGAGCTGGAAGCCGGCGAAGAGGGCGGTTTGGCGGCTGATTTGGACGCCGGACCGGAGGCGGTAAAAATTTTAACCGCGCATGGCGCCAAAGGCTTGGAATTTAAATATGTTTTTATCGCCAATTTGGTTGACAAACGTTTCCCCACCATAGAAAGGAGCGAAGAGATCGCTTTGCCCGATGCTCTGGTGAAAGAGATTCTGCCCCAAGGCGACGCGCACCTGGAAGAGGAACGACGTTTGTTTTATGTGGCCATGACGCGCGCTCGCGTCGGCTTATATTTTTCCTGGGCGCGCGATTACGGCGGCCGGGCGGAGAAAAAACCATCCAGGTTTTTAGCGGAAGCCGGGCTAATTAAAAAATCCCAAATCCCAATTTCCAAATCCCAATTTCCAAATCCCAAATCCCAATTTCCAATTCCCAATAAAACCCCAAACTCTAAACCCCAAATAATACTTCAGATTCCTTCGCATTTTTCCTATTCCCAGCTGGCGGCTTATTCCAACTGCCCTTATCAGTATCGCTTCGCCCATATTTTGAAAATTCCCACCATGGGCAAAGAGCAATTTTCTTTCGGCAAAACCATGCATGCCACCTTGCAGAAATTATTCGCGCTGATTAAGGAAAGGCAGGGCATGAAGCAGGCGGATTTATTCAGCGGCACAACCTCACCCCGACCCTCTCCTAGCCAGGAGAGGGGGGAGGAGGCTATTGCTTTTGCTGAAATCCTTAAGCTTTATGAACAAAGTTGGATTGACGATTGGTATGATTCTAAGGCGAAAAAACAAGCGCGGAAAAAACAAGGAGAAGAAATTTTGAAAGTTTTTTATGAAAAATATCATGACCGCTGGCCCGAGGTTTTATTTTTAGAGAAGGGCTTTAATTTGAAAATCGCTCATGGCCAGGCGGCATACGGCGTGCGCGGCGTGATTGACCGAGTAGATCAAACGAGCGGCGGCTTGAAGCTAGTGGATTATAAAACCGGCCAGCCAAAAAAGAAATTATCCTTTGCCGATAAAGAGCAATTATTCATCTATCAGCTGGCGGCCGAACAACTGTTCCAAGAGCCGGTGGCCGGCCTGGCTTATTATTATTTGGAAGACAACAGCGAAATTGAATTTATCGGCGGGCCCAAGGAGCTGGCGAAAATCAAGGAAAAAATTATCAGCACCATTAAGGCGATTAAAGATAACCGCTTCCCGCCCCAGCCGGGCAGACTTTGCGCTTGGTGCGATTTCAACGGCATTTGCGAGTACCATTCCTGAATAAACCGCCGTCCGCCGGTCAAGGCTTTGAGGAAAGGGAAGGAAATGGTAAAATAAATGAGTGTTGCAAATTTCTAATTTCTAATATCTAATTTCTAATTAAACCCCAAACTCCAATGACCAATAACCAAATAAATCCTCAAGCCCGATTCCTAAAGATAAATTAGAATTTGGGGCTTTGGAATTTGATTAGAAATTAGATATTAGAAATTAGAAATTTTATTCATACCCTCATGTCTCTTCGCCTTTATTTATTATTCATGCTGTTGATTACCGCCTTATGCTGGCTTACTTTCGGCTATGTTGTTTGGACGGTTAATCCGGAAACCACCAATTACTTGGGTTTTACTTTATTTTATTTGTCTTTATTTTTGGCTTTAAGCGGCACGGCGGCGCTGATCGGTTTTTTGGTAAGGTTTGTTTTTTTGCGCCATGAGCTGGCGGTTAATAAGGTAAAAATCGCTTTTCGCCAGTCATTTTTGTTTGCCGGTTTCATCGTTGTCGCCTTGTTTTTGCTGTCTCGCGGCCTCTTGACATGGCTTAATTCAATCATTCTAATAGTCGGGCTTTCAGCGCTGGAATTTTTCCTGTTGCTTTATCTTAAGCCAGCCGATAATCCTGGACAGGAAAACCAGCAATAATCAGCCTATTTCAGCGATTTGTGGCTAAAGGGGAAATGTTGTATAATAGTATTATAAATTTTCAATTTTCAATTACACTGCAAACAATTATTCAATTAGAATTGAAAATTTAGTCATTAAAAATTCATTAAAAATTAAAAATTGAAAATTAAAAATTGGAACACCCCCATGCTTAATGATCCACAACATAACCGTGATGACCAAGAGCCTGCTCGACCGGCCAGCTTAAATAAGAGCCAAAAATGGGCCATCACCGGCTTAAGCGTTTTTGCCGTTTTGATCGTGGTTTTATGGTTTGCCCAGTTAAAAAATAGCATTTATGCGCCGCTTAATACCAAAGCCGTGAATACCAACGGGTCGGCGCAGGCTAATAGCCAGGAGGCTAAAGACCAGGCTTTAAAGAATAAAGACACGGACGCGGACGGCCTGTCCGATTATGATGAACTTAATATTTACGGGACCTCGCCTTATTTGGACGATAGCGACAGCGACGGCGTCAAAGACGGGGTAGAGGTAAAAAACGGCACTGACCCGAGCTGCCCGGCCGGCCGAACTTGCTTAAATAGCGCTTACTTGGGCGCGGGCGCCAGCAGCGCCAGTTCGTCAGATGACGCTTTAAACAAATTAATTGAGCAAAGCGAAGCCTTAAACGGCTTGTTGGAACAAGCTAACGCCAATAATCAAGCCGCCAATTCCGCCAACGCTTCGGGTAGCAACGGGTTGACCGGCGAACAGCTGCAGGCCCTAAAAAATCTTGACGCGGCCAGTGTCCGGCAAATGCTCCTGGAGTCGGGCATGCCTAAGAGCACGCTAGATAAAATTTCCGATACAGAATTAATGAAAAGCTATCTGGAGACATTAAATAGCAAATGAAAAATAATTTCTAATTTCTAATATCTAATTTCTAATCAAACTCCAAACTCCAAATTCCAATGACCAAATAAATCCTAAATTCCAAGAAATTAAAAATTACTTGCCTACCGGCAGGCAGGCAAAATTAAAAATTTCCTTCAGCTATGATCCATTTTTCCGCCAAAGAAAAAATTTATCTCGCAGGCGTTTTATGCGCGCTGTTTTTGTCGCTTAATTTGTCAGTGGCCCCTGCCAATGCTGCCAAAAACCCCACAGATATAAATACATTCGACGCTTATGGCCAGTCCACTAATCAGCAGGGGTTTTTAGAAAGAACGGTTGATCAAGCCAAAACTTGGGTGCGCGAAGATTTGTGGCAGAATTTGAAAAAGTCTGGCGACGTGGCCTGGAAAGCGGCTTTGAAAAATTTCTTAAACACCTTGGCCTACGATATGGCTACCTATTTGGCTACCGGCGACGAAGGCCAATTGCCCATGTTTGAAACTGATGGCTGGGAGAGCTATCTTACTAGCGTGGCGGACAGCGCGGCCGGGACTTTTATCGAACAACTAGGAAAAAACGGCTATACCCAATTCAATTTATGCTCGCCCAGCACGAGCGTGCAGTTAAAGATAAGTTTGGGGCTTACCAAGTCTTACAATTCGTCTTCCAGTTCATCAAAGCCGACCTGTACTTTTTCCACCATGGTAAATAACTGGGATGCGGCTTTGCAAAGCGATACCTTCATGAATGATTTTCAGGACATGTTTAATCCTTGGTCAAACGACCTGGGCATTGCTTTGACTTTGCAGTCAGGCTTGTCCAGCACCATTAATTCAAAAGTCAATTCGGCAGTCAAAACCAGAGAAGAGGGCAAGGGCTTTAAGTCGGTCACCAGCTCAATCAGCGGCGCGATCAAGACTCCGGCACAAACCGTCATGAAAGCGGCCGGCGTGCCGCTGGATAACTCTACCAAGTCAGCTTTGGCCTATACCGGTTCGGTTGTGGCCGATAGCATTGACATTTTTGTCAATACTTTAGCCGGCAAGCTGATTGAACAGTGGCTTACGGAAGGCTTGGTGAGCGACGATACAGAGACCACCTCCGATCTCACCACTTATGATTCGGGCAGCACAGCCGAAGGAGCGGCCGGAGCCAAAGACCGGTTGGTGTCAATCATTGAACCCGACTTTAAAGTCAGGGCCGACTATGATATTTTGACTGATTTAACGACTTGTCCTGACCCCAACCAGGCCGGGCCGACCAACTGCGTGATTGATGAAAAATTCAGAGAAGCGATTGAGAAAAAAATGACGGTAGGAGAGGCTTTAACGCAAGGCTATTTGAACGGCAACGGTGTTTTCGGTTTTTCCGCGAGCGGACTGGAGCCTAAGTTCAACGAAGGCTATCCCTACCGCTCCATGATAATTTTAAGGAAGTACCGGATTATTCCGGTGGGCTGGGAAGTGGCGGCGCAAAAAATCAAAGACCAGCAAAGCGCGGTTCAAGGCACAAAAAATTTAAATGATTTGGTAAATTGTTTTTCCAATGAAGATGATTACGGAGCGAAAGGCGACGTGCCGGATTGGTGCGCCGGCCTGGTTGATCCGGACTGGCTGTTAAAAGCGCCGCAGAATTTCTGCAAGCGCGAAGGCGCCGGCCCGGAAATTCTTTCCCAGCAGGTTACCGGCGAAGGCGATGACTCAAAGCTGTCCGTCCTGCGCAATGACACCTATTGCGCCGACGAGCAGTCTTGCATTAAAGAAAAAAGCGACGGCTCCTGCCAGCTCTACGGCTATTGCACCGAGGAAAGGAGAAAATGGGATTTTAACGCCAAGTCGTGCGAACCGCGCGACAATACCTGCCAGACCTTTAGCTCAACTGATGGCGGCACGGTTTCCTATTTGAAAAATACCCTGGATTACGGCGGTTGCAACGCCGCTAACGCCGGCTGTTTGGCTTATTGCCGGGATTATAATTATGCCGGCCAAGACTTTACTTGCACCGGTTCAGCGGGTTCTAAAGTTCATCTTAACGGCCAGACCGAAGAATGCGATTCGGCCAGCGAAGGCTGCAGCCAGCTCGTTCGGCTGAACGCGGGCGGCGGCGCCAACCTATTAATCAATTCCGGATTTGAAGAAGCTTTGGCTAACGGCGGCTGGAGCGATTTCGGCGCGACGAGCACCACGTCTTATCAGGGCGGCAACAGCCTGCAAATGAGCCGCTCCAGCAGCAAGGACACGGCTGTGGGCGGCAGTGATTATGACATCGCCGGCGAAAATTATACTTTATCATTTTATGCCAGGGATTGCTCTTCAGACGATACTTTCTGGCTGGGCGTTCAGTCCAACTCCGCCGAATTAAAAGCGGAAACAACTTGGTCGCGCTATTCTTTAACTTACGCTTACCCGGCAAGCGCAGCGACTAATAATGTAATATTCACCATTAATTCCCACTCTTGCCTGATTGATAATATCAAACTGGAAAGAGGCGATAAGCTTACCGCTTATAGCGATTATGCCGCCGCCGCGCCGCCGCTGATTTATGAAAAACTATTGCCGGCCTATTTGGCCAGCGGCTCGGACGGCATTCAGGGAGCCTGCTATGAATTTTCCGATGGTTCATATAAGTTGAAAAGCGGCGCGCCGGCGCAATGCTCCGACTACGCGCGCCATTGCGGCAAGGATGAAGCCGGCTGTGAATTATATACCAGCGCCGACGGTCAAACCAAGATTCCGGCCAAAACAGCGGCCGAGGATTATTGCCCGGCCGAATGCGTGGGCTATAATTTTTTCGTGGCAAGCCAGACTCATTTTGCCGGCGCGTACGATGCTTATTTTATCCCCAAGACCGCTAAGACCTGCTCGGCCGAAGCCGCCGGCTGCGAGCAGTTTACCAATTTGGACGAAGTGGCTAAGGGCGGGGAAGGAACCGAATATTATTCTTATTTAAGGCAATGCTTGAAAAAGAGCGATAACGAATCCAGTTGCGCCGATTTTTATAATTGGGAAGGCTCGGACGAATCAGGCTATCAGCTGAAAGTGGAGAGCTTGAAATTAGCTGGTAATGAACCGGCCGTGTCCGAAAGCGACGCCGGCTCATGCGATGCAACAATCTATAATTTACTGCCGGCCGATCCGGCCTACAACGCGGATTGCCGGCAGTTCTATAATCGCGATGGCGCTATCTCCTATCATTTATACAGCCGCACGATTTCCTGCGCCGCTGATTGCCATCCTTACCGCCTTACCGCCCTCAATACTGATGAAACCATAACTTCAGACGATGACTGTGCGGGAACGGATAAGCATTGGCTTGATGGCCGGTGCGTGGTCTGCAAAAACGGCGGCGTTTGGTCCAGCGAAAATAACGCCTGTCTTTATCAGGCGGTTGCCGGGCAGGCGGTTTCTTGTTCGGCCGCGCAAAACGGCTGCCGCGAATATGTGGGCAACACGGGCAATAACGTGAAAAATATTTTCACCGATGATTTCGGGAGCGGCACGGTCGGCGCCTGGACCGGCAATGTAGAGCCTTCCAATGAATCGCTCACTTTGGGTTCCGGCAATATCGGGCATTCGCTAAGCGTGAACGACAGTCCGTTTAGCGCTAGCCGTCCGCTCGGCGGTGCAGTTTCCGAGAATAAGTCTTATGTCTTGAGTTTTTTAGCCAAAAAAGAAGATACGGCCGGTACGATTAATTTGGACATTTCTTTAAATAGCGGCGGCGCCGGCAACCTTAAGGCCGAGTTTGTTCAAGCGCAGAATGTAGGCGCGAACTGGCAAATTTATACCGTCAATTTAATCAGCTTAAACCATAAAGTAACGGCTGATGAATTTTTATTGATCAAAGGCAGCGCTATTTTTTATCTTGACAGCATCATTTTGACCGAAATTACTGATCGCTATTATTTAATCAAGGACTCCTGGAACACGCCCGCCTCCTGCGACAGCGATCAAAGCGATAATTTGCCGGGCCCGGAGCTGGGCTGCAGCCAGTACCTTAATCGGGCCAATCAAACCAATAATTTAAAACAATTCAGCAGGCTCTGCTCCGAATCGGCCGTGGGCTGCGAATTAATGATTGACACGAAAAATACCGCCAGCCCCGGAGCAAGCTATTATTTAAGCGGCCAAAGCGTTGCTTCCTGCAGCGGCGGCGATTGCGTGACAGTGCCGGCCGACAGCTATGCTTACGTGGTTTATGATGCGGAAAAATTATGCGGCGCGGAAGAAAAGGGCTGCGAGTTTTTAGGCCGGCCCAGCGCTTATGGAGATTTGACATTCTACTCCGGCGTTCACTTAAAAAATAATCCGGATAAATACCATAGCATTCTCTGCGGCGCCGACGCGGTTTATTGCCGGACTTACGTTTACGCCGGCGGCGAGCAGTATTTTAAAGATCCGGGCGATCAGGTTTGCGAGTGGCGCTCGGCCGCGAATCAAGGCTCGGCGCAAAATTGGTATAGGAAAAAAGTTAAGAGATGCGGCGCCGGCGGAGAGGTTTGCTTAAGCGACGCGGATTGTCCGGTGAACGTTGAATGCAAGCTGGAAACCGCCGACACTCTCTGTCCCATGGATACTGACGCCAATGGTTTGGCGAAAACCTTGGGTTTTGGCGGCAGCGCGCCGGTGAGCCAGCCTGCCTCGCCGGCAGGCGGGACATCCGGAAACGGCTGGACCGGAATCTGCTCCGCCTCTGATTCGGGCTGCAGCGAATATCTTGATCCCAAATCCAGCTTTAACACCAATCAGATTTTTAACGGCAGTTTCGCCGATTTGGATAATAACCCGGGCACTGTTAATGACGGCTGGAACGCTTGCGCCGGCGGCTTATGCCAGAGCGTAACTTTAGATCCTAACACGGTTTACCGCCTGGGCCGCCAGACCAAGTCCGGAACTTTAACGATCGACCAGTGCTCATTTGGTTCGCTTTATGAAATAAATAATGACAACAATTTGGCCGGTCCGGCGTCTTCAGTCGCGATCGCCGCGCCTCCTTACCTCAATAGCAAGATTTTCTATTATAAAGGCGATGAGCCGGCGAGCTGTACGGTTACGGCCGGTAATTCAAACGAGCCGGTGGAATTGAAGAAAGTAGTCGTTGACTATCAGCTTGAGGGAGGCTTGGATAAGGCAACATGCAATGGCATGGTTAATTCCAGCCAAGGCTGCGTGCTCTTTAATGAAAGAAACTACGGAAGTTCGGGATTGGCCGCTTTAAACTGGGATGCCGACCAGACGATTCAAGGCAAGGCGCCGGCGAGCGGCGCGGCCGACGCGGACAATGATTCCAACATGATTATTAATGTTTCCCCGGATCGGACCTGCGATAAATGGCTGGCCTGCAAGAGCTATATTAAAGATGAAAATGGCGATAATGTCTGCTTTGATATCGGCTTGTGCGACGCGGTTGACGAGAACGGCGATTGCCGGAGCTTCTTGAATTCGAAAAAAACCAATCAGCTTCTTGGCGTGAATGGTTTAGACGCGTCAAAAATCAGCAATTTGTCCGGTTACGCCAAAGTCGGCGCTTCGGGCAGCACTTTAGGAACCGATTATTACCCTCTGGGCGGCATGAGCCAGCTCGGGGAGATGGCGAACGTGCCGAACGGCGGCTTTGAAACCGTCGGCTCCAACAGCTATCCTTTGGGCTGGAGCTGGAGCTGGAGCGGCGGGACGTCCGGCAGCTGGGACGCTAACTTTTTTTCAGTCATTGACAATCCGGTGGCGGCGCAGACCGACGGCATTAATTACGCGCCTGAAGGCAATAGCCTTTTAAAGCTCGGCTCGTCTTACGTAGCGACCAGCGAGGAAATCGATGCCATGCCCGGCACTGATTATGTAATTACCGCCTATATTAATACCATTAATTTGCAGGTTGGCACGGCCATGATAGATATTTTGGATAAGGACGGCAATAGCTTATCTGCTCAAATTATTACTCAAGACTTGGGCTATGACTGGAAGTTCCGGTTAGGCAAATTCAAGACCGGCGCTGACGTTTCCAGCCTGAAGGTAAGGCTTTACGCTACGGCCGCGGGCGGCGCGCAAGCGCAAGGAAATTTTTATTTTGACGACATCAAGATCAAGCCGGCCCTGAATTCGCGCGACAGCTGGTACACGCCGCAATCTTGCCGCCTATATCCGCAAACCGATTCGCTCTCCTGCGATTATTACCAGGACTCCGGCATCAGGCAGAAGGGCTGGCCAGGCTACTGCCTGGAATATGACCGCCGGCCGGGCGATCCTGACACTTGCCTTTTATGGTATCCGATTGACAAGGTTAAAGGCGATGGCGTGGAAGAAGGCGCCGGCTATCAGGGCAAGAGTCCGGTCTATTATTGCGTGGAAACCCGGGGGGTTTGTAGCAATAATCAACCATTGCTTTATTGCTCCAAATTAGTTATGACCGTGACGTCAATCGGGCAAAATAAATATTGGGCCAGTCGGGTTTATGAAGGCTCTGATTATGTTATGAACGGTAGTGCAAATTTTAGTATTGATTGGGGTGTTGGCACTGAGCCAAGCCAGCTTAATTTTAATTACGGTTTGGCGTCTTCTCCTTTTGGTTCCATAAACCCTCCTGAACCATCTTCTAATCCTTATGAATGGGATGGTGATTCCAGCACGGAAACTACCATAGAGCCGATTTATTTTATCCAAAATCCAGCAGATGATGCGGCTTATGCGGGCGCTCCTTACAATAGTATTTCTTATAATATTAAAGAAGCTCCGCCGCTTGACTGCAGCACAACCTTTTACGTGGCAGCGCCGGCAAATAGTTATACTACGGAGAATGTTGGCGCATGGGATTATTGTATCTTAACACCAAGTTCAGTAAATTGTAATGTGGGAGGCGGCATATGCAAAGTGACGAGACTACCGGATAGTACTTACGATGTTTATGTGTATGACGATTCTGGCGATTCTCCTGGGCCGCCAACAGCTTATGTAAATTGTGGAAGCAGCCTAATTGTTTCCGCTTATGCCGACGCGTCAAACGCCAAAGAAAATCTTAAGCAGATTTTTGCCAAGAGCTATGGCTCCTGGACCTGGAATAGCAGAACTTCTAGGTATTTATTGGATAATTCTATCAGCTGGGATTTGCCAGACACGGTTTGTCCGGGCGATACTCGGGCCGCGGGCGACTATTGCGCGATTCCGCCGACGATTTCTCATGTTAAAGTCGCGGGCGGTACGGGTAATTACACGATCAATAATACCGGTTTTATCAATTTAACCTTTAATTCTACGGCTGATCCGGACCAGTTGCCTTTGGTCATGTATGCGGTTGATTGGGGCGATGGCACGCAAACGGTGGTAACCGGCGTGCAGATGCGCGACAAGCCGAACGAAAGCCAGCCGGAAACCATCTATCACCTTTACAGTTATTGGGACTTAAAAGCCAAAGACAGCCAGGGTTCGGCCGATATTGATTGCGCCACCACGGCCGGGCAATGCAGGGTAAGCCCCAAAGTGCAGATTAAAGATAACTGGAATTGGTGCAACGGCGGCGCGAGCATGAACGACTGCTCGCACTGGGAGGATTTCGGCGGCGCAGTGGTGGTGAAGGAAAAGTAAGAATCAATTACGAATTACGAATTAGGAATCAGGAATCAGGAATCAGGAATTACGAATTACGAATTACGAATTAGGAATTAATATAAGACTTTTTTTAGTTGTCATTCCCGAAGCCGTAATCTGGGGGCAGGCAGTTCTTCCTTCTGTCATTCCCGCTTGCGCGGGAATGACAAAAGAAAAGTGTGGGGATGGCAAAAAGGTTATTATAAATTTATGGCCCAGACGGACACAACGAGCGATTTGTCAAATAAAGATAAATTAGATAAGGATGCTCAAGCCTTGGCTGCTGAAATATTGCGGCGAGATAAAAGCGGGCGAATAAAAAGCGTAAAAGTTAAAATAAAAGAAAAGGTTAAGACAGAAGAAGCTAGTGAGGCAGGCAAGGAAGATAAAGAGTCTGGAGGAGAATCGGAAGAAGAGCCCGAAGAAACAAAACAGCCGGAAGAAGAAGGAAAGGCAAAAGAAAAGCCCGGGGAAGAAAAAAAGCCCGAAGACAATAAAAAAGATGAAAGCGAAAAAAAAGGCGATCAAGAGCCAGGACAAAAACCGGAAGCGGATGAAGAACCGGAAAAGAAGGGCAAGGACGATAAGAATAAGAAAGGCGAGGAAAAACCAGAAGAAAAACAACCCGGCGGAGAATCTGGCGAACCAAGAGGAGAAGATCAGGGTAAAAGCGGCAAGGGGGGAGAAAAACCATCGTGGCAAGCGGGCGGGCGAACCAAGGAATCAGATGATTTTGACAGCAGATTATTAAACAGAGACGAGGAAGCTGGCGCGGCTGATGAGTTGAGGCAGCAAAAAATGGGCGCAATGGGGCAAATGGCTTTAAACATGGTAGACTCAAGCGGCCAAGAGCAAAAGCTGGGCGAAACCGGTTCGTTGAAAGACTGGGCCGGAGCGGTGCGGCAGTCCATGAGTATTAAACGCCAGGCCCAAGCTTTAAAAGAAAAAGCCAAGGGTAAAGTCGAGGAAGCGGTGGCTGCGCCGATTAATCGAGCAACCAGCAAATTATTGCAGCAGGCTTGGATAAATTTGCTTGATAGCTGGGGCCTGACCTTAATTTGGGTAAATATTCATGTCTTTCTGCGCTGGACGCTGGGCGATAAGCTGTTTTGCAAATTAGGCGAAGAGTGGCTGCCCAAGCAAGTTATGGAAGCCGGCGGAGCGGCCGGCAAGACGGCTAATAAAGGCATAGGTTTGCTTGAAGTAATAGTGTTATCTATTTTAGATTTTATAGTTTTAGCTGTTATTTTTGGGATTTTGGCGTTGATATTTATGATTGTTTATTTCCTGGGCTTAAGCTTGTGGGGACAGCTAAAAGCTTTTTGGAGCACTATTGATGAGTTAGGCTGGGGTGGAGTAAGCGCTTTTTATGATTTATTTTCGTCAATTAAATAAATGATAAATATTTTTAAGAAACAAATAAAACAGAAGCGGATTTTTCAAGCTATAATCTTTATCATGATTATTGTGATGTTTTTTGTTAACGCCGAACTTGTGATAGCGGCATCTGTTGGTGACGTTGCTTCGGCTGGCGGTGATATAGTTTTAGGGGCAATTGGATCAACCTTAGTACTAGTGCTAGGGATTATTGCTTATATACTGACTGCAGTAATTGGCATGTTGATTACCGTAGTAGTGTACTTATTAATACAAGTGGCGCAATTTAACAATATTATAAACGTAGAAACGGTAGTAAAAGGCTGGGTAATTGTCAGGGATTTATGCAATATGTCTTTTATTTTGATTTTGTTGATTATCGCTTTTGCCACGATTTTACGCCAGGAGAATTTTAGCGCTAAGAAATTATTGCCCAAACTATTAATCATGGCGATTTTAATAAATTTTTCTCGAACGATTTTCGGTTTGTTGATTGATTTTTCTCAAGTTATTATGTTGACTTTCGTCAATGCTTTTGCCGCTGGCGGCGGTTGGTTTATTAATGCTTTTCGCATTGATTTATTGCTTTCAATTAAAGAAGTGAACAGCACTGGCGATTTCGCGGTCACCAGCTGGTCGACCGCGATTGCCATTATTGCCGGTGTGTTGGCCGCCATAATTACTTTAATTGTCGTGTCCGTAATATTGGCGGTTTTAGTCGCGAGAATCATTATGCTTTGGATCTACACCATATTTTCACCATTAGTTTTCTTGGGTTTTGCTTTCCCGCCTTTGCAAAAGTATACGGGCAAGATTTGGGAAGATTTTACTAAGCAGCTGGTCGTCGGCCCAGTCTTGGCTTTTTTTATCTGGTTGGCTTTAACTACTGCCAGTGGAAGTTCATCTACAATGAGCGCTGGGTTAGCGTTAGATTCGACTAATCAGGTTTGCGTGGGCGTAGGCGCATTTTTTTGCACCGGCAATTTTCAAAATTTTATCATCGTTATCGGCCTGTTAATGGGCGGCCTGATGGTTGCCCAGTCTATGGGCGGCGCGGCCGGCGCGATCGCCGGCAAGGGGCTGGATTGGGCGAAAAAAGTGGCCGGGTCGCCGGGGGCGTTAGCTCTTAAGGGTGGTAATAGACTAAGTAAATTGGTAGAGAGAAAATTTGAAGAAAATGGCATGCCTATCTTTAACCGTGGCTGGTGGCAAGGCTTGGGAACCAGAGGAGACATCTTAAACAAAAGAGCGCAAACCAGGGCAACGGGCAAGGGCGCACAAGTGGCAGAAGATTATTTGCACCCTAAAGTTATTGGCTTGAGTAAAAAAACAGGCTTAAGATTACGAAAGAAAGAAGGCGCTTTGGATGTAAACGAAGTGTATGAACAGCAGGTGCTAAATGAAATAATCTCGGAACATAGAAAATCACTAGGTCCAGCGGCTGATTCAAGGCAAGCCATGCAGGATTTGATGAGGCGAGGCTTTGAAGATAAAACCGTTAATGGACATTACATGCGAATGGCGGCAATGCAACAGGCTACTTCGCAGGGCAATTTAGACGATGCCTTTTTTTCCATGATGCCGTATTTTTGGAAAAAAATACAAAATGGAGAAATGACAAAAGAAAAATTTGAAAAAGATTTTGGTTTAAGCGCAGATCAGGGTATGATGATGCTTAATTTAAAAGAAGATAGGGAAAAAGTCGCCCGAAAGGAAATGACGGATGATGATTTTAAGGCTAAACACGGCATAAGCGTGGAGGCCAGCCGAGTGCCAACTTCTGAAATGCAGAGAGATTGGGCAATACTTGATTCTTTAAAGACGGATCAAGAAATGAGTTCTGAAGACTTTAAGAATAAATATCAAAAGACTAAAGCAGAAGTAATCGCGGAGACCGGGGCGGGCGATATATCGTCAGAAGCTGAATTTGAGAAGAAATATAAGATGAAAGTAGATGAAAGCAAGGCCGTGCTGGATCAAAGCACCATACGGGCAGAGTGGAGAAAGGTGGATGCGGCGACATTAGAGAAAAAAGAATTTATTCAAAAGTACGGTATTAAGGATGAAGATTATGATAAAGAAGAAAAAATGACTCCGGAGAAATTTAAGGAAATATATAGTATGGACGTGGATGAGAGTAAGAAAAAACAGAAAAACAGCGCGGTCTATAGCGCTAATAAAGTTAGGAGATTCGAGGCCGGTTATTTAGGGCTTGACCAAAAATGGGTTAAAATGGCGGAAATGGATGAAAATATTGAAAATATGGATGAGGGTGAAGAAAAAAATCGCCGGATGGAAGCCTGGAATTCAAAGTCAAGACGTGAGATCGTGGATGCGATTAAAAATTCTAGTCAAAGAGAGCAACAATTACTTAGGGCCATGGCGACGTCCAGCGAAGTGGCCAAAGAAGTCGGCCATTGGGAACAATTTAATACGACTAAGGATCCGGAAACCGGCCTATATTATATCATGCCGGAATTAGACCGTGAGAATGAAATTATCGGAGAAATTAGGAAGCGTCCGACGCGTGAAGTTTTGGCCAAAACCGCAACACACACAGCCAGAGTAACCGCTTTTAACACAGCGGAGCAGGACTGGTCCCGCAGCGGCGTTTGGGATCTTCAGGAAGGGCCGGAGAAACGATTTTGGCAGAAAGTTTACGGCGGCGAACATGTCAGAGATATTCATACAGCTCAGCTTAGGGCGGCCTTGCACAATGTCGGCCAATATTTTACCAAAACGGGTAATCCGATTACTACTGACGAAGACGCCAGAAGCAGAGGTTTTGCCAATCTGGATGAACTTAAAAAATCAATGGATGAATTTAGAAATTCAAATAAAGTAATTTTTGACGGCTTTTATAAGTGGATGTTCCGCGGCAGAGGGGATTCCCCAGATCCAGTTTATGGGGATGCCGGCTGGAAGCCATCATCAGCTTTGACCGAAAGTGAATTGAGCGATAGAGAAAAGAAAATGAAAAAGCTCGAAATAAATATAAAATTAAATATACTACAAGATAAATTAAGGCAAGAAGGGGTAAATTTAAGCGACCGGCAATTGGTTGAGATCAGGAATTATATGGTTGACCCTAAATATGTTAATGCCTTTTTTGAGCCAAAGGATGTTCCTAAAACTGAAGTTGAAAGCAGAAAAGCTGATACCGGCGATATGACGATTGATGATCATAAGGTCAGGCAGGGTATAGTAAAAGATGCTGAAAAAGAGCTAGGAGACTCTTTGTATACATATTTGAAAGGGAAATTGAGAAAGGAAGGCAAGGCTGATGAGAAAACGGCGGATGCTGCCGCGCAAAGACTACTTGAAATAAAAGAAGAAATTAAAAATTTATGATTTATCCGTTAGATATTAATCTGGAAAAACTAGAGAATGTTTCTAAAATAACTCTGGAAGATTTAAGCAATCCGGATATTTTAGATCGTTTAAAAATGATCGCCGTAGAAACAGATATCCGTGGCTCATTAAATCAAGCATATTATTTATCACAAGAATTGATCAAGTTATTAAGTAATAATAAAGATTTTGCTCAAATTGACCCCGAACTTTTCAAGGCGTACCAAAGGTTAATAGTTTACCTTAAGTTTTTATGCTTAATCTCCCAACCGCTAAATGATATAGAAGATTTATTTAAAAAACATCTACTTTTAGCAATCCGAGAAGAGATTGAGTTAAAGGTGCGGTTAAAACTTATATTTTTAATTAATTCCGACGAAGAGACGGGAGATAAGATCAGGCTGGCGATTATTAAAGCCCTGGAGGCAAATGAAGAAAAAATCGGTAAAGAGAATTTAGCGGGAAGCGTCGACGGCCTTCCTATTTATCCATATATTAAGAATTGGCTTAGGAATTATATTTCTTTTTTTTCTGCCGAAAAAGAGGAGAGAGGAGAATTAGAGCAAGTAACCTACTTGGGTCAGAATCAAAATGTTAAACAATTAAGCCAGGGAGAAAAAGAAATTTTAACTGAAGTAATTAAACTTTATGATTATTTATGTTTCCCTCAAGAGGAAAGAGGGGAAGTCAAGGCGACCGGACATATTGCTACCATGATTCCTGGACGACCAAGGACGGGGGAAACGAAACAAGTCGGTGATATTACCAAGCCAGCGGCCGTGGTAAAACAAGCCAAGAGTGCTGGCGCAGGAGGAATTAATAAAAATTTAGATGAACTTAAGAAGCTAGCCGCTAAATATCCGTCCGGCAGTTTGGAAAGGAAAGTGGTAGAGGAGGAGATTGAGAGACAGAAATCAGGAATTAGGAACAAGGTATAAGGGAAAAAATATGGAGGGGAAAATAAAAATTAAAATTTATATAGACGGCGCCAATGTTTTCTATGCTCAGAAGAAAATGGGCTGGACGTTGGATTGGAAAAAAATAAAAGAATATTTTCAGGAGAGATATGAAGTTATCGGTTTTAATTATTATCAGGGGATAAAGGATGGCGATGATAAAATAAAAAACTATTTAAAATATTTGGATCAGTTGCATATAAATGTTATAACCAAGCCGCTTAAGGAAATTAAAATCAACAACGACCATCCGCTAAATTTGCTCCGTCATTATAAAAAGATTTATAAATGCAATTTTGATGTTGAGATAACGGCGGACATGATTTTTGACCGCGGCAACCTTGACGAGTATATTATATTTTCCGGCGACAGCGATTTTGATTATGCGGTGAAACGGCTACGATCGGTTGGTAAAACGGTAACCGTTTATTCCTCAAAAAGGGTTTTATCTTGGGAACTAAAGTTAGCCGCTAATAAGTTCAGATATTTGGAAAGATATAAAGAAATTTTTTGCCGATAAAAAAACCGCCCTGATTGACCCGAAGGCCGATCAGAGCGTACTGTAAAACTATTTCTAGTATATCAAGATATAAAGTTTTGTCAAGAGGTTGTTTTTTTGCCAATTTGAGCCTTAAATTATCCGTCCGGTTCGTTTGAGAGAAAAGTGGTGGAGGAAGAGATAGAGAGACAGAAATCAGGAATCAGGAATAAGGTATAAGGAATAAGGGAAAAAATATGGAGGGGAAAATAAAAATCAGATCTTTTACCGATTTGGACGCTTGGAAAGAGGGGCATAAGTTAGTGTTGATGGTTTATAATATTACAAAACAATTTCCGAAAGATGAACTTTTCGCGTTAACTAACCAAATAAGAAGGTGCTCAGTATCTATAACTTCTAATATTGCCGAGGGTTTCAGTCGGCAGTCGTATAAGGAGAAGGCACAGTTCTATTCAATATCTTTAGGTTCGGTAACAGAACTGCAGAATCAACTGATAGTGGCCAGAGATGTTGGCTATGTTAGACAAGAAGATTTTTTACCGATAGCGGATAAATCGGTCAAGGTTCATAAAATAATCAATGGTTTAATAAAATTTTCAAAAAATAACTGCCCCCTAATTCCTTATACTTGACTCCTTATCCGTTAAGGTAAGATGTAACAACATGAAAAATAGAAAAACTGTTCACAGCATCCTGGTCTGCGGTTCGATCGTCTATGACCGCATCATGAATTTTCCGGGAAAGTTTTCCGACCATATCCTGCCTGATAAGGTGCACATTTTAAATGTGTCTTTCACGCTGGATAAGATGCATGAAAGCTTCGGCGGCACGGGCGGCAACATCGCCTATAACCTGGCGCTCCTGGGAGAGCGGCCGACACTTTTTGGCGCGGCCGGCTCGGACTTTGAAAAATATGCCGATTGGCTTAAGCGCCATAGAGTTGACATCAGCAATGTAAAAATTATTAATGACGCCGCGACCGCTTCCTGCTATATTATGACCGACCGGGCCGATAACCAGATTGCTGGGTTTTATCCGGGGTCGAAAGGCCCCCTATCCCAACCTTTCCCCCGCTTCTTGCGCCGCGGGAGAAAGGAGCGGGCGATTTCCTCTCCCGCGAGGAACGAACGGGGGAGGGATGGGGAGGGGGCTGTTCTGGCGATCGTTTCCCCGGACCTGATTGCCAGAATGATAGAATATGTTAAGATGTTTAAAAGATTAAAAGTGCCCTATATTTTTGATCCAGGCCAGCAGATCACCAGTTTTAGCGCCGAGCAGCTGGTTTGGGCCAGCCGCGGGGCCAGGGTTTTGATCGGCAATGATTATGAAATTGAATTAATTTTGCAGAAAACGCACCTTAAAAGAGCGGCTTTGGAAAAAATGGCGGCGGCATTGATTATTACCAAAGGCGAGCAAGGCTCGGAAATATATGCTGCGGGTGAGAAGATTATGATCCGGCCAGCCAAGCCTAAAGTTGTGTTGGATCCCACCGGCGTCGGAGACGCTTATCGCGCCGGTCTGATCAAGGGCCTGGCAGAGGGTTGGTCTTGGGAAAAATGCGGCCGGCTGGCGGCTGTAACCGCGGTTTACACGGTGGAAAAGTACGGCACGCAGACACACTCGTTTACATGGCAGGAGCTGGAGAAAAGGTATGAGGAGAATTATGGGGAGAAATTATAAACTGTGCTGTCATTGCGAGGAGGAGCATCTGCGACGACGAAGCAATCTCTGGTAAGAAAGAAAAATAAAAATGAAGAAAATGCATTGATTGACAAGTTTAATTTTGTTTGGAGAGATTTGTTTTAAAATTGGTGCGTGCTTCTAACCAGAGATTGCTTCGCCACCCTGATTACAGGGGTGGCTCGCAATGACAATAACAAATATTAAATTTTATAAATAACATAAAAGTTATTATGGAAAATGATATCAAGGATATAAACTTGTCGTCAGCAGGTAAGCGAAGAATTGAATGGGCTTCTAAAGACATGCCGGTTTTAAGTTTGATTAAAAATAAATTTACCAAAGAGCTGCCGCTCAAGGGCGTCAAACTGGCCGCTTGTCTGCATGTTACGGCCGAGACCGCTAATTTGGTGCGCACGCTGAAAGCCGGCGGCGCCGAAGTTTTGCTGTGCGCCTCTAATCCGCTGTCCACGCAGGATGACGTGGCCGCGGCGCTGACCAAGGATTATGGGATCGCGGTTTTTGCCATTCATGGCGAAGATAAAAAAACCTATTACTCTCATCTGGAAGCCGCTCTGGCGTTCAAACCGAATATTACCATGGACGATGGCGCCGACCTTTTATCATTGCTGCATACCAAATACAAAATACAAGCCCCGAAAATTTGGGGTTCGATGGAAGAAACCACTACCGGCGTAATTCGGCTCAAAGCCTTGGAAAAAACCGGTGAATTGGCCGTGCCGATTATCGCCGTTAATGACGCCAAGACGAAAAATTTATTTGATAATCGCTATGGCACGGGCCAATCAACGATTGACGGCATTATTCGCGCCACGGATATTTTAATTGCCGGAAAAAACGTGGTCGTGGCCGGTTATGGCTGGTGCGGCCGCGGCTTTGCCGCGCGCGCGCGCGGCATGGGCGCCAAGGTGATTATCACGGAAGTGGACAAGATTAAAGCCTTGGAAGCGGCCATGGACGGCTTTCAGGTGATGCCCATGGCGGAAGCGGCTAAAATCGGCGATCTGTTCTGCACGCTTACCGGCGACAGAGATGTTTTAAGGGGAGAACATTTTAAATTGATGAAAGACGGGGCTATAGTGGCCAACTCGGGGCATTTTGACGTGGAAATTAATATTCCGGAACTGAAAAAACTGGCAGTGGAAGTGAAAAAGAATGTTAGAAATAATGTGGATGAATATGTAATAGGAAGTAGGAATAAGGAATCAGGAATTAGGGGAAATGCAAAAAATGTCAAATCAATATACTTATTAGCTGAAGGCAGGCTGGTAAATTTGGCGGCGGCCGAAGGCCATCCTGCGTCCGTGATGGACATGAGTTTTTCCACGCAAGGCCTGGCTGCTGAATATGTGGCGAAAAACCATAAAAAATTAAGCAAGCAAGTATATAATGTGCCGGCGGAAATTGAAGAATGGGTGGCAGAGCTGAAATTGAAAGCCATGGGCATTGGCATTGATAAGCTTACGGCCGAGCAGGAAAAATATTTGAGTTCTTGGGAGATCGGGACCTAATTTGGTTTTGTCATTCCCGAAGCCGCAGGCTATCGGCCTGCCTGCCGGCAGGCAGGGAATCCAGGAGGGAGCAGTAGGAACACATTTCTGGATTCCCGCCTTCGCGGGAATGACAGGAAAAAGAGATTGCCGCGCCACCTTGTCCGCCGGCTGGCGGAACAAAGGGCGGCTCGCAATGATAATTAAGTATAATTATTAATATAAAAGTATTTTTTAGTTGTCTCATGAGATAGTTACAAAACTATTTCTACTACAATTTGCTATTTTTCGCCGATACTTTGTCAAGCTGGCGTAAAATAATTTTCACCGTAGCCGGTGCTACGGCTCAAATATTTTGCTGGCTTTCCTCGTTTCGGCAAAAAATATCTAAATTTCGTTACGAAATAGTTTTGTAACTATCTCTAATTTTAATCTTTGTCGTTTTGAGCTTTTTAAATTCCAAAGCTCTGGGAAAATATTGAAAAATATTTTTTTCCCGCTTAAGCGGAGACTGATAAATAAGCGGGTAGCACGACAAAGACGGAAATTATTTTACATCTAAAAGATGCTTAAAAATTATGTCGGAAAAAAATGTGCGATTAATTACTTCAGAGTCGGTCACGGAGGGACATCCGGACAAAGTTTGCGATCAGATTTCCGATGGTATTTATGACGCTATGCTTAAGGCCGACCCTTTAAGCCGCAGCGCCGTGGAAACTTTTTGCACCACCGGCTTGGTAGTGGTGGGCGGCGAGGTCACTACCAAAGCTTATGTCAACGTGGATAAAGTGGTGCGTCAGGTTTTAAAGGAGATTGGTTATGATCGTCAAGAATATGGTTTCTGCTATAGCGATGTCGGCGTGCTGGTCTCTATCCATGAGCAAAGCCCGGATATCGCCCAGGGCGTGGACGAGGGCAAGGGAGAATTTAAGGAACAGGGCGCCGGCGACCAGGGACTGATGGTCGGCTACGCCACTAATGAGACCAAAGAATTAATGCCTCTGCCCATCCTTTTGGCGCATAAGCTCACCATGAAATTGGCTCAAGTAAGGAAAAGCGGCCTGCTGCCTTATCTAAGGCCGGACGGCAAGAGCCAGGTGACTCTTGAATATCATGATGGCAAAGCCACCCGGGCTGAAACCGTGGTGATTGCCGCGCATCATAGCGATAAAGTAAGCCTGGAAGAGCTGCGCGCCGATATCAAGGCCAAGGTGATTAAGCCGGTGATGGGGAAATTGCTTGACGCCAAAACTAAATATTTCATCAATGCCACGGGCAAGTTCACCTTTGGCGGGCCGTCGGCCGACACGGGCTTAACCGGACGAAAAATTATTGTTGACACTTACGGCGGCGTAGTGCCGCACGGCGGCGGCGCTTTTTCCGGCAAAGATTTGACTAAAGTGGATCGGAGCGGCGCCTACATGGCCAGATACGTGGCGAAAAATGTGGTGGCCGCGGGACTGGCGGACAAATGCTTGTTGCAGGTTGCTTACGCCATCGGCGTGGCCGAGCCGGTAGGCATCTACATTGACACTTTCCGCACCAACAAGATTTCCGAGGCCAAGATTTTGGAGCTGATAAAAAAGCATTTTGATTTTAAGCCCAAACAGATTATTGATCATTTAAATTTACGGCGGCCGATTTACAGAAAAACCGCGGCTTATGGACATTTTGGCCGGGCGGACAAAGATTTTACCTGGGAAGCCGTTGATAAGGCCAGAACATTAAAGAAAGAGGCGAAGATGTAGCATCTCCGTCATTGCGAGGAGTGGAACGACAAAGCAATCTCCTTCAAGTATGAACATATTAAATGCACATGAGTGAAGGTGGGATTTATTTGCTTTAGGAGTTTTATATTATTCATGTTCATCTTTCTAACCAGAGATTGCTTCGTCGCTACGCCGGCTGGCGTAGCTTCTCGCAATGACAAAGAAGATTATGCAAAAATTGTTAAAGCTAGATAAGCAATGGGTTCTCGGCGCTCTGGCCATCATGCTGGCCGCTTTGCTCTGGAGCTTGGACGGCGTTTTTATCAGGCCGAAATTTTATGTCCTGCCGGCCGGCTTAGTGGTTTTCCTGGAGCATGCTTTAGGTTTTATTGTTTTGAGTCCTTTTATATTTTTGAGCTGGTCTAAAATCAAGCTGTTAAAGCGGAAAGAATGGCTGGCTATCGGCTGGGTGTCTTTCTTCGGCGGCGCCTTGGGCACTGTAATGATCACCGAGGCGTTTTTCGCCGCCATGGGCGGCACGGTGACTTTCGCCACCGTAGTGCTTTTGCAAAAATTGCAGCCGGTGTTTGCTTTGCTCTTGGCTAGGTTTATTTTAGGCGAAAAATTGCATCGCTCCTTTTACGGCTGGGCCGCGGTAGCGGTAGTGGCGGCTTATTTTCTGGCTTTCGGAAAAACCGGCTTATCTTTCGGGGAAATAGATTTGTTCCATTCGGCCGCTTTCTACGCCGCGGTCGCCGCCTTCGCTTTCGGCTCATCAACGGTTTTCGGCAAAAGGATCGTTAATCATCTTGATTTTAAATCCACGGCCGCCCTGCGTTTCGGCCTGACCGCTTTACTGATGCTGATTTATGCGCTGCTGACCGGCGATTTATTTAAAATAGCCCTGCTCGGCGCCAACTATTGGGGTTATCTGGTCTTAATCGTTTTTACCAGCGGCGCCGCGGCCATGTTCATCTATTACTATGGACTAAAGCGAGTTACGGCATCGGCCTCCACCATTTTAGAACTGTTTTGGCCGTTTTCCGCCGTCATTCTGGATTACGTGATCAATCATAACGTTCTTAGTCCGGTGCAAATTGCCGCTACGTTGGTTTTACTGTTAGCCTTTTTGAAAATTGTTTTGGCAGAGCAGACCCCTCGCTTTGAATTTATGGCTAAAGTTAGAGACGGAAGCGGCCGTGGCGCAAAGTTGGGTTTTCCCACCATCAATCTTGATCAAGCCGATATTGATGTCAATTACGGCCTCTATTTAGTGGAAAGTCAAATTAATGGTAAAATATATAAAGGGTTGCTGCATTTTGGGCAGAAAGAGACTTTTAATGAGCCGGCTTCTCTGGAACTTTATCTTAAAGAGCGTTTGGCGGTTCTGCCAGACCAAGTCTTTGTTCGGGAGGTGAAAAGAATCAGGGAGGTGAAGAGATTTGCCAATGCCGAAGAACTTAAGCGGCAGATGGCAGAAGACGCGAAAATATTAGAGTGAGGGGAATTAGGAATTAGGAAGCAGGAATTAGGAATTTAAAATTCGTAATTCGTAATTCGTAATTCGTAATTCGTAATTCGTAATTCTCTTTCTCCCCATGCTTGATTATCTCAAAAAATTTAATAATTTGCCGGCTGGGCTAAGGCAAAAAATTTCCAGCCAACCGGTAATGGCGGCGATTGAAGCGCTGGAAAAAAAGTACCAGTTTCCTTTGGCGGCTTTAATCATGAAAGTTTTAGTGGGCGAAATAGTACAGGAAAATTTGGCCTTGATTTTAGTTAAGGAGAATCTAAGCGAAGCGGCCGCCAAAGAATTGGCGCGCGGATTAAATGAAAAAGTATTTACCGCGGTTAGCGGTTCGCCGGCCGCGGTTGTTCCGCCAAAGCGCGAGGCGGCGCGTCCTGAAGCGCCACGCTCCGGCAAAGAAATGCTTAGGCTTGACCATAATTTGCCGGTTGTCTTGGAAAAATCGGAAATATTACCCGCGGCGCGATCGGAAAGCGAACCCCTGGTTAAGGGAGCAAGCTTTTTCTTTTCCGCGAGCGATGAAAAAGAAATTAAGGAATTAGCTAGCAAGATTGATCAAATGGGGAAAACCAAGACGCCGGCCGCGGCCATCGAGGAGAAGCTTAAATCCATCATTGACCGAGTGCAAATAAATTTCGGCTCAACCAATTTAGCCGTTAGGTTTAAAGAAATCTTAAAGACTTATCTGCGAGGTATCAGAAACAGGCTGGACACGGAAGCCACCCTTGCCAAATCGTTTTTTAGCGGCGGTCTCAGCTTTGACAAAGATTCGGCCCAGCAGGTTATGGATATGGCCGATAAGATTTTAAATTCCCGTCCGGGCGGGCCGCTTAAGCCGTTGCCGAAAATTAGAATCAAAGAGCCGGAAAACAGGGACATGCCGTATGATTTTTCCAAATTGGCCGTCAAGAAGAATTTTTCGCCGGATGTTGCCGCCGGCGGCCGACAGGTTCCGGCGTCCGCGCCAAAATATGAATTTAAGAGGGATGCTCCTCCCGCCCGCGCCGCTCTTCGCCCGGAGATGCCCGCGCCGGCAGCGGTAAAACCGCGCGCCGCCAAAAAAGATATCGGTCCGCTTTTAGAGATAAAATCTTTTCAGCCGAAATCAACCGCAAGAATCAGGCTTAAGCCGGAGAGCCGGGAAAGCGCCAGGGGCGTTCCTATGCCGTTTATCAAGCGCCGCTTTGAAATGGAGAATACCAGCGCGAACCCAAAGATAAAAGTGGAAGACGTTAAATATGTTCCTAAAGTTATGAGTCCGCTGGACGAACTGAAATATTTGGATTTAGTAAGTTTCCGCCGACTCGATCAAAATCCGGCCAAAGCCGTTGCCAAGATCATGAATATTATTAATTTATTATCCGAGGAAAATTACGGCAAAAGGCTTGATGGCATTAAATTTTGGCGTTCCAGCCCGCTTAATCGGCTGTATCTGAAAATCGGCCAGATGAGCATTAGCGAAAACAGGCCGGTTGATGTTATAATAGAAGAAAGGAAAATTAAGGGCGGAGATTATCTTGCCGCGGCGGAGTTTGAAGCAATCATGGACCTGAACAAAAGCTTAAGATTCTAGTTTGGGATTAATAGGATCTCGGGGATTTTTGAGATTTTTAGGATAAAATATAATCCCTAAAATCCCAACAGTCTTAAT
>JAQTVB010000017.1 GCA_028707005.1 Patescibacteria group bacterium | reverse complement strand
TAATTCCTGCCTTTCCGATTCCATTTCTCCGAATCTATCTGCAATTGAATCTAAACCGAATCTAAAATCTATCCTATCCGCCTGTTCACCTTTTTTTACATTAAAACCAATCTGTTCGGCCGCCTTGGCGATTTCTTCGCCCGGAGTGAAACTCCTGCTTTTTAAATCCGGTTCTTCTTCGTCGTCATAAGTTCTATGCCAAGTGATCAGCCGCCAAAGTTCATTTAAAGCGCGAGAATGGCTCTCATTTCCTTTCGTTGAGTGGAAAGCGGGATAAACCAAGGTAAAAATTGAACCATTCTTTAAAACACGGTGAATCTCTTTTAGGGCATCGGCTTGGTTTGGCCTATCTTTTACCTCGGGCGATGGAAGATACTGAAACATAAATTTGGAAACGCCGGCATCTAAACTATTATCTTTAAACGGTAATTTAAAAATACTTGCGACCGTTCCTTGTATTTCTGGAAAGTGCTCCTGGGCGCTCTTTACTTTTTTCTCGTCGGCCTCCACTAATATCGGAGTCACGCCTTTAAATCCGGCCTCCGAAAGTTGCACATTAATTTGGCTTAGCATCAATCCTTCTCCGCCTCCAAAGTCCGCTAATTTTAACTCTTCATCTTTCCTACCTGAAAAACGAGCTTGAAGATCATCGGTAAAAAGTCTTTTTGTTATTCCCGGGCTTGAATAAAAGCTTTCCCATTCCTTGGAGCCGTCCGTTTTCTCAACCAAAACATTGCCCCAAGAGTCCCAGCCCTTTTCTTTTTCTTTGCCAAGCTCTTTATATTCTTTATGCTTAGGCCCCTCATAAAATTGTGCATTATCACCTATTTTCATGTCTAAATATTAGCAAAAAAATTCTCTTTTTACCATATCTGTAAATTTTGGCATTCGCTCTGACATTATGTTAAAATTAAAGCAAGTAATAAAAATCTATGGAAAAAATAAAAAAAGGCGACACCAGCAGAACTAAAACAGAAAAGCGCGCCATGCAAAAAATTAGTCCGGGCATTAATGATATTTATATTAATTCGAAAATAAACAAGGAAATAGAAAGTGGCCGAAGGATATTTAAAATTTCAAAGAATTTTTTTGCAGACTACAAAATTGATAACGGTTCAAACGACATTATTGAATTATATAATTCCTGCGTAACAGAATGGGGTGGAGTAATTTCAAAAAATAAAAAACTATTGAATCAGGTTGTTGAAAATATCACCCAGGCGGAATTTGAATTACGATCACGGCCAAAATATTTAGGCAAAAAATTTGCTAAAAAATGGATGCACGCGCCAGCGAAAAAAAGAAAAGTGAAAGATTGCGATAAGTGGAATTATGCTTTTACTCAACTGGATTATTATCTTCACCATAATATTAATGTAAATGTTTGCATGCCCAAGCGCATAGACCGGAGAATATGGCATATAATAGCCGCAGCAAATTTTTTTGGAATAAAACAAGATCGAGTTTTAAAGTGTGAAAACATTATGCTGGATAATTACTTTCCAACTTTCAACGAAGCCTTGCAGATACAGATTAACGAACTGACCACCATTGAAGATATGAAATATATTTGGCCGCAAATTGTTAAAAAACAAATTATTTACAAGCGGTGCTCCGGGGGAAAAAATTTTGGCATGTCCTCAACGGGAAAAGGCAGAATGCAATATCTTTATAACGACGAAAGAAATAAAAGAGCCTATGAAATAAGAAAAGAAAATCCCGAATTCACTGACGAACAAATTAAAGAGAAACTAGGAAAAGAAAAATTTAATACTAATTTTAAAGCTTCTTATATACCGGTAATGATAAAAAAATGCGAAAAGAATATAAATAAAATCTAATCAAAAATCATCAAAAGGCACCCCTGCTGGATAAACACCTCGTGAGCTTACGAGGTGTTTTTTGTTGTAATACTAGCCAAAATTTGCTAAAAGTGCTAAACTTGATTCAGCCTAATTATTCCTAAAAAAATGGATAAAATTTCCAATCTAAAGCAACTGCGCATTCTCGATGCCTCGGACATAAGACCAGAGGAACAATGGGAAGCAAGCCGGAATCTTTCTGGATTTTTTAGCTTGCTTTATAAAATTGATCAACGACTTAAAAAAGAAGGTAAACTAAAATAAATGGATATCCCAGCAAAAAATTCAAATTTCGACGGAGGTTTTACGATGATAGAGCGTGAATTATACGACTGGACTATAGCAGCGAAGCTTGGCGGGCCAGAATTAAAAATTGTTCACGCCATTATAAGGCAAACCAACGGCTACAATCGACGGCCGGAAGCCCCGATGAGTTTTAGATTTATTGCAAAAATGACAGGGATTGACCACCGTAATGTAGAAAAAAAAATTAAAAAATTGCTCGCAAAAAAAATTATACTCCGCCGGGTAGGCGACAAAATGAAATGGGGCAAATCGGTCTATATTTATAGGATAAACAAGATGACCTGCCGTCTACCGAACGCCAGTAAAGAACACTGCCGTGTGGCAGACGACAGCGCTGTCGTCAAAAATACGCCAGCAGCTGTAGTCAACGAGACGCCTATTAAAGAAATTAAAAAAATTTATAAACCAGAGATTCAAGCAATTATGGATAAATTAAAAAACTATAAATTACCAACTCACTAACGATATGCTAATCGAAAAAATAAAACCAAGCTTTAAAACAGAAAATTCCGCAATCAATGAAATACGAACAAAATACGAAGCTGAAATAAAACTTAGCCTTCTCAACCTTAAAAGAATTTGTCATAAACATAGCCCTGATCACGCATTCGAATCAATAGACGAAATTATGGCTACCAGAAAAATGCGGCGCGCACCTATGGCCGACCATGAAAGCCAAATAAGAAATGGCGTTTGATTCGCACATTGATAACTTGAGCGGGCGGAGCAAGAACTTGGCGAGCCGCACTAACTCTATCCCGCCCGCAACTTCCGAGCACTCTTCCCTCTCGGCATTTACCGTGCCATTCACGAAGGCAGTAAGCGAAAATTGAAAAACGAAAAGATATTCCTTCGAAAAAGCGGCGGGGCGAAAACTGTTGCATTTTTTTACTAAAAAATCGCGACGGTTTTCGTTCATTTTACCCGGCCGCTTTTTCGCCCAGTTAAAGTTTTCGTTTTTCAGTTTTCGCTTTCTGCCGTTACCGTGGGACTTCGCCCGACAACTACCATTCACGGCATTTAATTTCGCGCCACGACACGCCGAACTTGGCGATGCAGGCTCAAGGGCGTCGCCTAAGGAGTTTTTTACGACGACTTTCAAAGGCGTCTTAAAAAATCGCCTTAGGCGCACGCCCGCCGCCGGACGCGCTCAAACCTCTTTTGCCATTCAGCTCGAACTAGCCAGACGCGGAAATTTATTTTTTAAAGGGCGTTCGTTTCGTAATCGAAACGAAAGGCAAGCCCTTTAAAAAATAAATTTCATACCTTAAACGCACGCTTTTATTTTCGGCATTTTCGTTTTGTTGCCGGCGTCCGTGCCCACCGCCTCAATAGGGGCTTGTCTGTCCGGGAACACGGAGGCGGTGGAAATGGTTGAAACGATGCCGAAACCATACTAAACTTAAGGTATAAACACTAAATTTTAAATTTATGCTAACTGATGGAATATCCGAGGCTGAACGAAAATTTTATATGGAGAAGTTTGGATTAAAATCAGAAGACGTGTGGGAAGCCAAGCAAAACTTAGTTGGCTTTTTCGGCGTGCTTTTCAAAATTGATGCCAGACTTAGAAAAGAAAGCATGATTAAGATAATAACATGTTTGGCTCAATATCGTGCGCGGAAATTGCGCGAAAGTGGCGCGAATCATATTAATGTAAAATGAATATAATTTTAGCAACGAGAACATTTTAGGCAAGACGTTATATATTAAATCTATCTTTAACCGACAAACTTAGACAATTTTGACACGATTATAAAAGAGTTGTAAGATGTGAATATAATTAAAACTTTGTTCTATGAATAAAAATACAGAAAAATTATTAACTATTGAAGAGGTTGCTAATATTTTACGTGTCAGCACGCGTTCCGTTAATCGATATATCGTGGCTGGTAGATTAAAAGCGTCTAAAATCGGAGTCTGGAGAATAAAACAATCCGATCTCGATAAATTTTTGGATGAAACAAGCAATATATAATAATTTTGTGCTACAAATTTTAATTTTTCTATTTTTATAGTAAAATATAGACATAAAAACTAATTTCTAAGTATGGGAATAGCAATCTCTAGACAATTAATAACATTAGAGGAGGCATGCAATTGGGCGAGCGCTTTTTTGGGTAGAAAAATCAGTGAATCTAATATTTCTTATCTTATACAATACGGAAAGGTAAAAAAATATGGTGAAAATGGCTCCACCCAGATAAGCGTCAACGATTTAAAAAAATACTACCAATCGTTTAATGGTAAAAGAGAAGATGAATGGAAAAAGAAACTCGGCAATGATTTAAATTGGGAGCTGTCTTTTGATAACTTACGTGAGAAAGACACTACAAAACACGTTCATAGATTACATCCATACAAAGGTAAATTTATACCTCAATTAGTTGAGTATTTTATTGATAATCATACTGATGACTTTAAAAAGGAAATTTTTTTCAAAAAAGGAGATATTATTTTAGACCCATTCTCAGGATCAGGTACAACGCTAGTACAAGCAAGCGAGCTTGGGATACACTCAATTGGAATTGATATTTCACGTTTTAATTGTATGGTAACTGATGCCAAACTGTTGGATTACAATTTAGATTCATTAGCTAAAGAAGTAAAAAATATAAACTTAGCAATTGCTAAGTTTGAAACTGACGGAAAAATAGAGGAATTCGAAAAAGAACTTTTTTCTGAACTTACTAAATTTAACAATAAAAATTTCCCTTCGCCAGAATTTAAAAGAAAGGTTTACAAACGAGAAATTAATGAAAATAAATACGCAATCGAGAAAGAAAAAGAGTTTTCAAGTATTTACAAAAAATTAATTTCTAAATACAAAATAGAACTCGAACAGGAAAATAACAAAACCTTTCTTGATAAATGGTATATAAAAAATATACGCAAAGAAATTAACTTTGCCTTTAGCCAGATTAAAAAAGTTAACGATGAAAAAAATAAAAGAGCACTGGCAGTTATTTTAAGTCGAACTATCCGCTCCTGTCGAGCAACAACACATTCTGATTTGGCTACGCTCAAAGAACCTCAGATAACAACTTATTATTGCTGGAAACACAAAAAAATTTGCAAACCCCTTCTTTCAATTAAATATTGGTTTGGTCGTTATGCAAATGATACCATTGCAAGAATTCGAGAATTTCAAAAATTAAAAAACGGCGCCCATTGGGCTTCAATTACCGGCGATTCAAGAACTGTGAACATCGCAGAAGAAATAAAATCTAGAAATAAAAAATTTTATAAACTTGTTGAAAGCCAAAAGATCAAAGGAATTTTTTCTTCCCCACCTTATGTTGGTCAAATTGACTATCATGAACAGCATGCTTACGCATATGATCTCTTTGGCTTTGAGAGAAAAGATGAGCTAGAAATAGGGCCGTTGTATAAGGGGCAAGGACTGGAAGCAAAAAAATCTTATGTTGATGGCATATCTCAAGTTTTAATTAATTCAAAAAAATTCCTAGCGGTCAATTTCGATGTTTTTTTAGTAGCTAACGACAAATGGAATTTATATCCGCAGATTGCGGAGAAAGCGAGTATGAAAATTATCAATCAATTTAAACGGCCGGTGCTTAATCGCACCGAAAGAGATAAAAATCCTTATTCGGAAATAATTTTTCATTTGAAATTAAAATAACTTATATGGCTTTATCTAAAGAACAAATTAAAAACGTCGAAAAAATTTTGAAAGCAAGTTTGCGCAACAAGTTTCAAAATTATAAACCAGAGCCGGCATCAATGCCCTTTCATACGCGCTTACTTGGTAAAGATCGCCTCGCTTTGTATTCTTTCATTCATTCTCTCAATACTAATTTCGGCACAAGTATTTTTGAGCCGGTTGGCCTTGCTTTGGCGCTAAATAATTTTAAAACTGCTACTTCTCAGGCTATCGCCGGAGAACACATTAGTAGTGAAGCTCAAAATGCTATCCAAAAAATTATTGATGGACTTACCACCGCTGAAACTACGCCGGATAAAGCAAAAGAAATTGAAATAATCAGAAAAGTTTGTCAGCGAGGAACAATGATTAAAGTTAAGCCAACACGAATTGATTTGATGATGGAAACAAAGGATGGTGAGTATTTCCTTTTTGATATTAAAACTGCTAAGCCGAACGCGGGCGGTTTCAAAGAGTTTAAAAGAACATTACTTGAATGGGTAGCTGTTTTTCTTGCCAATAATCCAAAAGCAAAAATAAATACACTCATAGCAATTCCTTACAACCCATACGAACCAGCAGCATATAATCGCTGGACAATGCGAGGAATGATAGACCTCGATAGTGAACTTAAGGTAGCAAGTGAATTTTGGGATTTTCTTGGTGGCAAAAATACCTACCAAAATTTACTGGACTGCTTTGAAAGAGTGGGAATAGAATTAAGAGATGAAATTGACGCATACTTTAAACGTTTTAGTTAAAAAGATATTTTGTACTTCAGGTATTTACCCCTTAGTTCCCCCTACCCTTTAACCAAAAAAATATTATTGAGGACGGTTCTCAATTAAAATTTACTAATTAAATACATATATATGGTTAAATCAAAGGAAAATTTGGATAAGAGTCAAAATTTTATCGTAGAAGAATCAGATGATGAATCTGTGCCTTTGAAGGGGCCTATAATAAGCTATGGCGCTGACTACACTCTTGATTCGATTAGACAATATGTAAATGATACTAAACAAATTATTGTTCAACCGAGCTTCCAAAGAAAATTTGTTTGGGATATAAAAAAAGCCAGCAAACTTATAGAATCTCTACTTTTAGGATACCCTGTGCCCAACATATTATTAGGCCGAGATTCAGAATCTGAGGTTATGGAGGTTATCGATGGTCAACAAAGAATTTTATCAATCTGTGATTTTTTCAAAGGGAGATTCAGAGATGAAAGAATATTTAAACTTACTGGTGATAAAAACAACGAGGGAATAGACGCGAGATTTATTAATAAAACTTTTGATGATCTTGATGAAACTTATCAAAAAAAACTCAGAAATGCTGTCTTGAAAGCAATTATTTTAGTTTACCAAAAAGATGACCCTGACATAAAATTTGCAGCATTTCAAAGAATTAATACCGGTAGCGTAGTTCTCAACCAACAAGAAATTAGAAATTGTATTTATGGTGGTTCATTCAACGACTTTCTTTTTGAATTGAATGAAAGTAATACTACATGGAGAAAAATTTTGTCAAAAAAAATAGATAAAAGGATGAAAGACGTTGAAACGCTTTTAAGATTTTTCGCGGCTTATTTCCAGGGCAACAATTATGATAAACCTATTACGTCATTCTTAAATACCTTTATGAAAAATAATAGGGATATTGACCATGAAAAATCTGAGGAATGGAAAAAATTATTTGATACGACATTAAAAACTATTGTTGAAAATATTGGGTCTAGCTTCCCTCGGACTAAAGATTCAAAAACCTTTAACCGTGCAATATTTGAATCAGTTATGACTGCCGTAGCTTATTTAAAAAATAAAGGTACACTTAACCCAAAAACTCTAAAACAAAAATACGATAAATTAATAACTGACCAAAATTATATAAACTATATTACCGCCCAAACTTCGGATAAGAAAAATTATAAAAATAGAATTGAAGTTGCAAAGAAAATTTTGGCATAATAATTAGTTTATATGGATAATATTACGGAAAGGAAAAAATATGTTATACAGCTGCTCAAAGACATAGAAAAACACCCAGCAACTGGAGATTATAAATTGGAAATGATGTCATTTTCTTATATCATGGTTTGTGGTGCAATTGAATACATGATAGAGAATATATTACACGACTGGCTAAACAAAACAATTAAACACCACAAATACGCACTATATAGAGGTAAAAAATATGTACAATATTTTTTAGAAACACAAATGCAGGCAAGAGAAAAAAACATCGAATATTTTAATAGCACAAAATTAGATAAAATCAGAAAACTTATATGCGATGTCGCAGGAAAAGGCGCTAAAATAAATTTCAATAAATTATTTAATAATTCACGGCAGTCAATGACTCTTCAGCCTGACATTAATGCAAGGTTGGATAGAATAAATAGAATTAGACATGAATTAGCGCATGGCCAAAAAATTCCAAGTGATATACAACCAAATATTTCGGAGCTAAAAGAAGATTTTATTTTTGTTTATAACCACATAATCAAAAACATAAAAAAATGTTTACCGAGAGTATTAAAATAATTAAATAAAAATAAAATTTATGAAAGCCATCATCTTAGCCAGAGTTTCAACCGAAGAACAAATGATTGAGGGGCAGTCAATCCCGGCCCAGCTGGCGCGCGCCCAAGAATACGCCAGGCGAAAAAGCCTGGATGTCATCAGCGAATATCAATTTAACGAATCTTCTGTAAAGGATAGGCGGACAAAGTTTGAAAAAGTAATCGATGAGATTAAAAAATCAAAAGACAAAATTATTTTAATCGTGGAAACCGTTGACCGACTGCAAAGAAGTTTTAAAGAATCAGTCATGCTGGACGAATTAAGAAAGCAGGATAAATTAGAGCTTCATTTTATCAGGGAAAATTTAATCATCCATAAAAATTCCAATAGCTCGGAAATCCAGCGCTGGGATTTAGGCGTCTTCGTGGCCAAAAGTTTTGTCCTGCAGATCAGCGACAATGTTAAAAGAACCTTTGACCAAAAATTAAAGAAAGGCGAGGTTACCGGCAAGGCTCCTTTAGGCTATCTGAATGTCGGCGACGAAAAAGGCAATAGAGAAATTATTCCCGACCCGGACCGGGCGCCATTTATCGTTAAAATCTTTGAGCTTTACTCAACTGGCAATTATTCCATGGAAAGAATCGTTAAAATAATGAACGAGGAGGGGCTTAAAAGCAAGATGCAGAATATTTTAAAAATCAGGCAGATAGAATTTATTTTAAAAAATCCTTTCTATTACGGCCAAAGAGAGCATAAAGGCCAATTATATCCCCATAAATACAGCCCTCTAATTACCTATGATCTATTTCGGCAATGCCAGAAAGTCAGGGAAAATTATCCTAAAAAGCCCCATAAATACTCAACCAAACCCTATATTTTCCGCGGTTTAATGACCTGCTCAAGGTGCGGCTGCACCATTACCCCGGAAATCCATAAGAAGAAATATATTTATTATCATTGCACGAATTATAAAAAGACATGCGAAAAAATTTGGGTCAACGAAACCGAATTGCTCAAGCCGATTGTAAAGCTCCTGAAAGGCCTTAAAATGCCCCAGGCGAGGATTGACGAGATGGTTATGTCGCTTAAGACCACCGAACAGGCGAAGAACGAATTTCAAGCGACTCAAATAAAAATTTTAAGGCAAGAGCACGACACCATAGAAAAAAGAATTTCCGTTATGTACAACGACCGGCTGGACGGGCGCATCAGCGCGGACATGTATGACCAGAAGCTCAAAGAGTTTAAAGAAGCGCTGTATGATATTGCGTTTAAAACCAAGCAGTTTGACAACGCCAACAGCACCTATTATGTTACGGCCAGCATCGTGCTTTCTTTAGCGCAAAGAGCCGAAGAAATTTTTGAAAGTTCTGAACCCGAAGAAAAACGTCAACTCTTGAATTTCCTATTTCAGAACTTGCAATTAGACGGAAAAGAACTCTTATATAAGCTAAAAACACCCTTTGCGGGGGTGCTTTATGCCAATACTCATCACAGTCTGGGTGACCACTGGGAATTGAACCCAGATCTTCGGGACCACAACCCGAAGTACTGAACCGTTGTACTATGGTCACCATATTTTCTCTAAACAAAAGTTGCCTCGCGGCAACTTTTATAATATAACAAAATTTGCCAAAAAGTCAATCACTTTGCCATGACTGCCGCCTTCTTTTCTCTATATAGAAAAGCCAAGCTGGCCTCATAGGCGCCTACTAACACTCCGGTATAAAACAAATCTCCAAGCAAGCTGTTTCTAAAAAACGGTATGGCCATAATATATGACTGCAACAAGCCGGCAAAATTATGAGCGTAGAGCGAACCGAAAGCCCAGACCGCGCCGTTGGTTAGCAAATAGAAAATCACGCTACCCAAAATCGTGCCGCCTAAAACCGTGGCCAATTTTTTATTGCTCCGCACCCACAAGCCAATCAAACCCATAATCACGAAACCGCCATAAACCGATAGCATGATCGGCAAAACGTAAAATCCCAAAAAAAAGTCGCTAAAAAACATGGCGGCTAGCGGCAAAACCAGCGCCCATTTTTTCGGCAAATAGATGCCGGAAAAAATGGCGATCGCTCCGATGGGCGCGAAATTGGCCGGATGCGGCAGGAATCTGGCGCCAATGCCCAAAACAATCAAAATAAACGCGGGCAGTAATTTCTTCATATGTTTGATTTTATTATTGATAATTAAATTATAGCAAAACCACCGGCAATATCAAATCAACGAAAATCACGCCCCGCTGTAAGCAATCGCTCTGATAATATCCCAATCTAAAGCCGAAACAGGCAAATAATGATAAATGCTCACAAAAACGCCCAGGCCAAAGCGCTCCGATTCCAGGTCCCGCTGTTCCGGCCGCAAGCCATAGGCGATGATATTAACAGCCGTATGATCATAGACATTTTCCATATAAGCTTCTCTCTGATAAACCTTTGTAAATTCTGTTTTGGCTCTGGCCTCGGCTTGAGGATTGGTGGTGAGCGGCAATAAATTAATGCTGATGCGCAAAACATCCTCCCAGTCGGCTCGGGTTTGCGGCAGCCTGCCAAATGATGATTTAAAAGAATTGACCACGCCGGCGCGCTCGCCCGCCCCCAAGGCCATGGTGCTGGCTGAGCCGTCGGCCAGGAAATCGGCCAGCTGTCCGTTGGCAAGATCATCGGCTTCCGCGGCCAGGCCCGATAGGCCGGTAATTTTTACGCCCAACACCTCTGGCCCGGCTCCCGCCGTCGCGGAATTCTCCTGGCCGATTTCCGGCTTATCCGCCAATGGCTCGCTTATGGCTTGGCAGGCTCGCTTGCGCTGTTCCTCCTGTTCAGCCGTTAAGGCGCACCCGGCGGGCGTGGTAGTTAAAATATTTCTATATTGCCAATTGTTAACGCAAGTATTTTGCCAAACATCATATTCCACGCTCTGGCAATTAGTGGGTGTGATGGGTACAATACTGCTAGGAGCCGCGGGAGCAGGGGCGGGAGTAGGATCTGGTGCGGGAGCTAAAACCGATATTTTGACTGATTCGCTGGCGGTAAAACCTTCTTTGGCGGCTGACAAACCATAATCGCCGCTTGCCAAAGCTACGCTCACCTGGCCAGTATCATCAGTCGTATAATCTTGCGGCAAGCCCTGAATCGTTGCACCGGCTAAAGGCAGCCAGTTTTGATTATTGGAATATTCAACTTTAATAACCAAGCTCTGGCCGGAATTCAAAGCACTTTTATTTACTGTAAGCTTGGTGGTCGGCTTGGGAATTTCAAAGTAGCCGATCGGAAAACTCTTGCCGGCCAAAGCGATCACCGCGTCAGCTGTCAATTTTTTGTCTGACATTCCATCTGTCGCCCATTTAAAACCGCCATCTTCACCTTGCCATAACCGCAAATTAGCGGCAGGATTATTGCCTTCTTTATCCCAGGCAGCCGGATCCTGTCCCAATCTATTTAAAGCCCAGATTACCCAAGCGTCAGAGTCGGGATCGCTGGCGCCGCCCCAGGCCGGATTATAGGGGAAACCGCCGTCAGCATTCTGCAAAGAACGCAAATAATCAAACGCTTTCATAATAACCGGATCGCTCGCGCTCGCGCCTGTTTCCGCCAGCGCGATGATGGCCGCGGCCGTATCGTTGGTATCACTGCCGCCGCTTAAATTATAACCCCAGCCGCCATCGGCATTTTGCTTGGCCAATAAAAAATTTTTCGCGGCGACGGCTTCTTTGAAGCCCGCCATCTTTATAGACGCGAAAGCCAGCAAGGACCAGATGTCGTCGTTCAGCAAAGCAGCGTCCCCCATTTGATTGCTTTTATAATAACTTTCCAGTTTAGCCACATAATCAATCTCGCCAAAAGTCCTGGGATTTTTCCCGGCCGCGGCCAAAGCTAAAATAGTTTTTGCATAATCATTCGCCGGATTTAAAGTTCCTTCGACAACGTTGCTTAAATGATCAACAGCAACGTTGGTTTGGCCGGCTGCGATTAGCGCTTGAGTAATCCAGGCGTCCGGGGTCTGGCCTTTTAAATAATCCACTGCTTCGGCCATGCCCGCTGACGCGGCACTCGGCAGGCACATTGCCAAAAGCGCGCAAAATGTGATTAAAAAATTTTTTGTCTTCATAGTATTTAATGTCATTGCGAGCCCCGCGTACTCGCGGGGCGAAGCAATCTCCTTTAAGTACAAATAATTTATTATCGCGCAGGCATAAAGGCAAGTTGATCGCTAACTATTGTTCGCCTTAATCCGCAGTATTCGTATTATATTTTTCATATTTCCACTCCACAATATCATTATTTTTCAATTTATAATATGAAACGCCAACTTTAGCCGGCTGACCATTAACATAATATATCCAGTTTTCACCCAGCGGATTATTTTTTATCCCATTAATCTCGGTGACGAAAAATCCTAGGCCAGGATAATTCTGCCCCTGGAAATTTATTTTTTTCTCTTGTTGCAACGCGGCCATTAGGTCATAAACCGAACCGCCCGCTTCCACGGCCGCGCCATATTCCGCGCCATCTATTAGCATGGCCGCTTGAAGCCGCTCAATTTGCGCCCCGCCAGGCGCATCAGGAAGCGGCTGTCCTTTTCCTTTGGGCCAAAGAACAACCGCACCGCCGATTAGCGCAATGAATAGAAGCAAAATGATGGCTGAATTTTTCACTTTCATAATTAATAAACCCGCTCTGTTCGAGCGGGTCTAAATAAATTCAATAAAAAATTGAACCTATTTTTCTTTAGCTCGAAGAAAAATTGAAGCTCTGTAAACAATTCAGCTTTCTGGCTCATCTGTCTTCTACCCCCTTGATAAAGGGGGTTAGGGGGATTTGCTATTTAATCAGAAGACAGCTTTACAGTTGCGGCACAGCGCCCGATTTTAACGGCCAGCCGTGAGCTAGCCGAACGGGACTTTCCTGAAATTGTTATTGTCTTTTTATTATACAACTTTTATAAAAACCGTCAATGAGCGTAAAAAATCCCGCCAGAGGTCTTGCGACATGGCGGGTGAAATAAATGGTCTTGCCTTGCCTCCGGTCAATCAGGCAAGCCGAGCACATCCGTCATGGAATAAAGCCCGGCCGGTTTACCGACCACCCACTGAGCGGCGCGCAGAGCGCCGTTGGCGAACGTCGCTCGGCTTGACGCTTTGTGGGTCAGTTCCACGCGTTCGCCGTTACCGGCGAAAATAACCGTGTGCTCGCCAACGATATCGCCGCCGCGGATGGAATGGATACCAATCTCGGTACTCGAGCGAACGCCGGTATTACCGCTACGACCGTTTACTGCGCGAACCGGTAACGCCCCCATAACTTCGTCAGTCGCTGCGAACTGTTTGTCCCGCACCTCGGTCAGAATTTCTGCCAGTGTTTTTGCAGTTCCGCTGGGCGCATCTTTCTTGAGGCGATGATGCGCCTCAACGATTTCCAGATCAAACCCTGGTCCGAGAAGTTCCGCTGTCTCGCGCGCCAGCCAAAACAGTACGTTGACGCCGGTGGAAAAGTTCGAGGCCTTCACAATCGGAATAACGCAAGCGCCTTCAACAATTCTTGCTTGCTCTGCCTCTGAGTGGCCAGTTGTGCCAATCACCATGGCCTTGCCCGCGCCGACGCACTGTTCTAACGCGTCCATGGTCCCAGCTGGCGAGCTGAAATCCACTACCACGTCGGCCTGGTCAAGAACTTTCTCGAGGCTGTCGCCAAGATCAACCCGACCCACAACCTCGATACCCTGATACCCAGGACAACAGTCAAGCAACGCCTGGCCCATCTTCCCCCTATAACCATAAACAATAATCTTCGACATGATATGCCTTTCTCTCTTTTAGTGTTTTCTAAGGTTCGAGTAAGCTAAACGCTAGCTTAATCCTCCAACCCTCTTTTGCCATTAAGTTATAACAAACCAAAGAAAAAAGCAAATTTTTAAAAACCCGCCTTAAAGCGGGTCTATTAATCAATATTTTGATGCCAAATTTTGCGACAGCCTTATTTTTTTACCGCCCGACTGGCCTTAATAATTTGCGCCACCGTATCCAAAACTTCTTTGGGCGTGCAGTCCCTTTTAAAAATATACCCGGCCGCGCCCAGCGCTTCGCTCTTTTTGCGGTCGTTATCCGTGTCCAAATTGGAAAAAACAATTACCGGAATATTTTTGGTTTTGGAATTTTTTTTGACCGCCGCTAAATAAGTGTAGCCCTGTTCAGCCATCAGATCGATAATGCCATTCTCTTCTCGCGGAATAATGATATCAAGCAGGACGGCGTCCGGCTGCTCTGTTTCGGTGATTTTCAACGCTTGATTAATATCTTTGGTGGATAAAAAATCATAACCGTTGGTTTTAAAATAGTCATGATAGATCTCAACCAGGCTCTTTTCATCTTCAACGAAAAGAACGCGCCCCTTACTTAACTTTGTGGTATTATTTTTGGCTCTTGCCATAAAAATTGGCTTAAGCTGGATTATTTTTTTTGAAAACTATTATCTTATTCTTGCTGGCCGCGGGTGCTTTGGCTATCGGCTTTTGATTCTGATAAATAGGCACCGTAAAACCGAAAGTTGAACCCTGGCCAACGCCTCGGCTTGAAAAAATCATCTCGCCATCGTTGCTTTCAATGATTTTTCTGGAAATGTACAGGCCAAGGCCGGAACCGTCCGGATGAAGCGAACTGGCGGCTTTTCCCCGAGAAAATTTTTGGAACAAAGTTTTCTTGTCCTCGTCGGAAATGCCGGCACCCGTGTCAACAACTTTAACTTTTAGATACCTGCCGCCAAGCAATTCATAGCTTACCGTCACTTGTCCGCGTTCAGTGTAGTAGACGGCGTTATCCAGCAAATTGGAAATAACATGAGTAATTTTTTTGGCATCGCACCAAACCAAAGGAATTTTAAAATCCGGCGGGCTGATAGTGACAGCTAATTGCCGCTTAACCGCCAACGGCAACTTTTGCTTTTCCAAAATTAATGTTTCAATAATGGCGGCCAAATTTGTCTTGCCCGGCTTCATGGCCATCTTCTCGCCCTCTAATTCATAAGCGTCCCAAAAATCCTGTACTGTCTGAGTGATCCTGTCAAAACCATCTTTAATCGCCACCAGTGATTTATCAATGCCCCAAATCTTCTCTTCCATCATGGAAAAAGCCCCCCGCACTATGGAAATCGGCGTGTTCAGCTGATGATTCACCACCCTTAAGAAATCCGTTTTCATATTGAGAAGTTCCTGGAGGTATTGACTTTTCTTCCGAATGTCTCTGGTCTGCCCCCTTACCTTCGCTTCAAGATTATCGGTTAATTCTTTAAGATCGTTCTTGGTTTGCTTAAGATAAAAATTGGCTTTGATAATTTTTTCCGTGCTACTGTTGAAAAAGTAACCATAAATCGCGACCGAGATGAAGATTACGATAATAGTAAGGGCAGAAAGTTTTTTCTCAAATAAAAGGAACAGAGAAAACGACACTAATAATAATAAGATGCTGATAATCTGGTACTGTAAAAATAAACAACGGCGAAATTTTAATTCGCAATATTGGCAACGCTTATAAGGCGCATAGTTGAGATTATTAACCAGCCAGCAATGCCTATTGAGGTATTCGTTGCCGCCCAGGTCTCTCTTGGTGGATTGATTTTCTTCTTTTTCCTCCATATTAATAATTAATTGCCTGGTTTTAAAAATATTTTTCTAAAAAAAACATACATTAAAGTCGCGACGCAAAAACCGACGAAACAAGCCAAAAAAATCATCAAATCAACCACCAAAAGATAAATCCAGGCAAAATCAACAAACTTATTGTAATAGAGAAAAGCAAAACCGATTAACAATAATATGCCGGTGGCGGCAGCCACAAAATTCAATTCGCCCAATTCTTTGCTAGCGGGAGCTCCTTTCTTTTTATAGAGCAAAATGTGCAATTGGTAAAATGGATTCAGCTTTAAAGAAAAAGCTCCTAAAATTGTTAAAATAGCCACTACCAAGACCAGCCATTGGCTATGAAGCAACACGGCGATAAATAATAAAATTCCGTAAATTGCCCGGGAAAATTTTAGAGACTTGTTGTAAATTAAGCATTGCCTCATAAACTATATTAATTAATAAGTTAGCCGTATAAATCGCCGCTGAGATATTTTAAGCCGCTATCGGGAAAAATAACGCAAATCCTTTTGCCCTGCTTAAGCTCTCGCGCTTTTTTTAAAGCGACATAACCGGCCGCGGCCGAACTTTGACCGATTAGCAGCCCCTCTGTTCTGGCAAATTTTTTGGCAGTCTCTTTAAGAGCCGCCTTTTCCGTCTCATTAATCTCTATAATTTCATCAAAAAACTGCTGATCAAAAATTTCAAATTTCTTAATTTCTGCCAAGGGCAAAAGGCCGGCGATAACGACACCTTCCCCCGGCACTACGCCAACTATTTTCAGCGCCGGCTTTTCCTTCTTTATTCTGGTAGCGACCCCCATGGCCGTGCCGCCCGTGCCCAAGCACATAACAATCATATCTAGCTGGCCGCCGGTCTGCGATAAAATTTCTTTGGCAGTGGTTTGAAAGTGGGCCAAAGGGTTGCTTTGACTGTTAAACTGGTCAAAGCAAAAAAACTTTTCCGGCTCTTTGGCCAATAGTTCATCTCTAAAAGCGACCGCCCCGACTTCACCCTGCTCGGCCGGAGTAAGTATCAATTCGGCGCCATAGGCCCGAATTAGTTTTTTACGCTCCTCATTCTCCGCCGCCGACATGATAATTTTCACTTTATAGCCATAAACCGCGCCCAGCATTGACAAGGCAATGCCGGTGTTGCCGGAAGTGGCCTCCAAAATCGTTTTGCCCTTGATCTTACCCTGCCGCTTGGCTTGCTTTAAAATATAAAAGACCATCCGATCTTTGATTGACCCGCCAATATTAAACCATTCTAATTTCGCTAGAAGTTCGGCGTCTGCGGGGCCGACAGCCTGATTGATTTTAACCATCGGCGTTCGGCCTATTAATTTGGTAATGTCTTTAGCTATTTTCATTTTAAAATCAATTAATACACTTTTTAACGGCCCAGCAAGCCCGATCAACATCTTCAAGGTCGTTATAAATATAGAAGCTAAGGCGGCAACTGGCCGGAGGATTTAATTTATAATAATGGTGCGCTAACGTGGCGCAATGGCAGCCGGCCCTTGATTCAACGCCCAGTTTGCTTAATCCTTCGGCGATGGCAAAGGGACTTTTGTCTTGGCAGGAAAAAGCCACTAAAGAAGTTCGCCTGGTCGGATCTTTGGGTCCGAAAATAGTTAGCGATGGCATACTGCCCAGAATTTTTAGAGCCTCTCCGACCAAAGCCTGCTCATGAGCCTTGATCTCGGCCATGGCTTTTTTAATGTCAGCGGCTTCTAATTTATTATCTGCCAAAAAATATTTATGCCGCCTCGGATCAAGGGCAAAATCAATCAACAGCCTGATGGCCTGGGCCGAAAGAATCGTGCCTAAAATATTGGGCGTGCCGGCGGTGAATTTCCATGGCAAAGAGTTAAAAGCGACTTTTTCCGGGCTGACTTGGCCTTCGGCGATCATGTCGCCGCCGTAAAGAAACGGCTTCATTTTCACCAGCAATTCTTCTTTGCCATAGAGCGCCCCGACGCCGAAAGGCGCCAGCATTTTATGAAAAGACCAGGCTAAAAAATCTATATCCAGCTCGCGCACATCAATCAGCATATTGGGGACAATCTGAGCGCCGTCAATTAAGACATAAGATCTGGCTTCGCCGCTCGGCTGAAGGTAGCCGCTGGCATCGGCAATCGCCTTGATTTCCTTAAGCGGATTGATTGTTCCCAAAAAATTTGACGCTCCAACCGCGCAGACCAACTTGGTTCGCTTGTCTACCAAAGATTTTAAATGCTCTAAATCCAGCTCGCCGGTTTCTTTGTTGAATTTAGCTAGGCGGCATTCAACCTTGACGCCGAATTTCGGCAAAATTTCTTTGCATAACCCGTACCAGGGCACATAATTGGAATTATGCTCCATGAAAGTCGTGACCACATTATCGCCATCCTTAAACTCGGTAAGTAAAGAATACATCACGGCGTTAATCGCTTCAGTGGCATTGCGGAATAAGATAATATTTTTTCGCGAAGGGGCATTGATGAACTGCGCGATAGTGTCGTAAGACGCTTCAAACTTTTCCGTGGTTATCAAAGAAGACCGGGACTGGCCCCGATGGACATTGTCATACTGGACAACTAATTTTTTCAGTAAGTCTAACAACTGAACAGGCACTTGCGTGCTTGCCGCATTATTAGAGATTATTCTCCCGGCCTTGATGGCGGGAAAAAATTTTCTGATCTTTTTGGTCCTTAGCATAAGCAAATCCGTTTCTTACTTTAGGACCTCCTTTAACTTTTAACCCTGATTTTTATTTAGTATACCTCTTTTTTTGTTGTTTGACAATAAAAAACAGCTGCGCCAAAGCGAGTTGTTATGAACCATACACTGGTGCTCCCGGCAGGAATCGGACCTGCATATCCAGCTTAGAAGGCTGGTGTTCTGTCCATTGAACTACAGGAGCATATATTTAAAAGTTTTATTTTAGATTATCCGCTGCAGAAAAGGCTGGTGTTCTGCCGCGCCCGCCATGCGAGCCGCAAGGCGAGGCGGGCGGGTCCATTGAACTACAGGAGCATATATTTAAAAGTTTTATTTTAGATTATCCGCTGCAGAAAAGGCTGGTGTTCTGCCGCGCCCGCCATGCGAGCCGCAAGGCGAGGCGGGCGGGTCCATTGAACTACAGGAGCTTAAAATAAAATTGCCTAATTTTGGGCAATAACCAAATAATAACTGCTAAAAGATGATTTGTCAAAGCGCTTAAAATAAATTTACAATTTACAATTTTCAAACATTTTTGACAAGGTGTTTGCATATTGAAAATTGAGACATTCCTGCCTGCCGGCAGGCAGGGAAAATTCATTGAAAATTGAAAATTGTAAATTGAAAATTACTCTCTTCTCCCCTTTCCATGAAACGCCTTATGCACGTCGCGCAATTGCTGATCGGTAATATGAGTGTAAACCTGGGTAGTGGTGATAGAAGAATGGCCCAGCATGGCTTGCACGCTTCTGATATCCGCGCCATTCATTAATAAATCAGTAGCATAGCTATGGCGCATGGTATGCGGCGTAACCTGCTTGGTGATGCCGGCGGCTTTGGCATACTTTTGCACTAAACGTTGAACGCTTCTAGGCGTTAAACCTACTTGTTCTTCGCGGCCATGCGCCGCCTTATCGTGGCTGACAAATAAATAAGGATTTGTATCTAGGCGGGCCCCCAGATACTCCCCCGCCCATTGCTTGGCTTCAGGAGATAAAAAAACCACGCGCAGTTTTGAACCTTTGCCGCGCACCGTGAATTCATCTTTTTTTAAATTGATATTTTCAATTTTCAATTTGCACAATTCGGAAACGCGCAAACCGGTGGAAAAAAATAATTCCAAAATCGCCTTATCCCGCTTCCTGATGATTTCCGGCAAGTCAATCTGCAAGGGCGCTTCTAAAATTCGCGCCAGATCAGAGCCCTCTAAAAAATCCACCTGTCTGGGCTGCTGTTTGGCCAGCTCCACTTTTTCCGGCTCTAAAGATTTAACATCAGTCTTCACCAAATACTTTAAAAAGCCCCGCAAAGCGATCAAATGATAATTCTGCGTATTCTTTTTTAAATTCTGGCCGTCATTCTCCAGCCGATTCAACCATAGCCGGTAGCGATGAATCAGCTCTTGGGAAATTTTGGCCGGGGCGATCACGCCCGATGCTTTGGCGAATTTGGCAAAACGCCGTAAATAAAAACCGTAGTTTCTCAACGTAATGAGCGACAACCCCCTTTCCACCTCTAAATATTCAAGAAATTGTTTTATGTATTTATCCATAAATATAATCCGAATACTACAAATTATATCCGAATACTACAAATGTGCTGCCACATTTTTATCTTTTTTGTAGTATTTGCGCCTTATTCGTAGTATTCGGATTATATTACTATTTTACGACACCTTGCCTTTTTTTTCAATTCGTGTTAGTATTCCGTCATAATATTTAACTCAATTAATTACCCTGTCTTGGTTAGAGCGTTGTCGCCTCCAACTCGGTCAGGGAAAGAAAACCATGTTAGACAAAAAATCCAAGCAGAAAATCATCAACAAATTCAAGGTCCATGAAACCGATACCGGATCTTCCCAAGTGCAGATTGCCATTCTCACCGAAGAAATCAAGCAACTAAGCAACCATTTAAAACAGCATAAAAACGACCATTCCTCCCGGCGCGGCTTGCTGAAAAAAGTGAGCGAACGAAGGCGCCTGTTAAAATATTTACAAAAAGAAGACGCGTCCGGTTTTGACAAATTAGCCAAAGAGCTAAAGCTGAAAATCGCCAAAAAAATGATTGAAGTGGAAACCGAGAGACAGCGGCTGGAAGATGAAATTATCGCCAAACAGGAATTAAAAGCCGAGGCGGCCGAGGCGGCCGAAGAAGAACGGGTTGAAGAAAACCATAAAAATAAAGAGGACGAAGAATAATAGAATAATCCAAATACTACAAAAATTACCCGAATACTACAAATGCATTAAAATTATTTCGTAGTATTTGGATGCCATTCGTAGTATTCGCATTATAATATATGATAAAACACAAGGAGCAGAGGGTTGGCGTTTTGGTGGATGTTTCCAATATGTACCATAGCGCCAAGAATCTTTATAAAAGACGGGTAAATTTCAAAGAGGTTTTAAAAACGGCCGTGGCCGGCAGAAAACTGATCCGGGCGACCGCTTACGTTATTAAAACCGAAAATGATGAAGGCAACGCTTTTTTTGAAGCTTTGAGCCAGCAGGGTTTTGAAGTGAAAATGAAAGATTTGCAGATTTTCGCCGGCGGCGCTAAAAAAGCCGACTGGGATGTGGGCATCGCGGTTGACTCCATAAAACTGGCGGAAAAATTGGATGTGGTAATTCTGGTTTCCGGCGACGGCGACTACATACCGCTGGTAAACTATTTACAAAATACCAAAGGCTGCTTAGTGGAAGTTATCGCTTTCCGCCAGACCACTTCCGGAAAACTAATTGAAGAAGCAGATGATTTCACCAACTTAAGCGAAGACAAAAAGTATTTATTAAAATAACACCTCACCCCAACCCTCTCCTAATTAGGAGAGGGTGCCGAGCGAAAGCGAGGCGGGTGAGGATTAATTAATCGCTTGACCTACAGATATTTAGCACTGTGAGGATTAACTCATAGTCTACAATTTGCAGGCCAAGCATAGAAAGTGTAAAATGCAAAAATCAAAATTAAAAATGACAATGTAAAATTAAAAATCAGAAAATTATTTAATTTTACATTTTAAACTGTCATTTTACACTTTGAGATTTACATTTTACATTATTGAAAAACCTATGAGTACAGAACAAACGTTTAGTACTGAGTGGCTTGGCCGCACTCTCACCATTAAAACCGGCAAGTTAGCCAAACAAGCCGATGCTGCCGTTACCGTACAATACGGCGACACCTCTGTTTTGGCTACGGTCGTCGAGGCGAAAGAAGAGCGGGCCGGCGTGGATTTTTTCCCGCTGATGGTTGAATTTGAAGAAAAACTTTATGCCGCCGGCATCATCAAAGGCTCACGCTGGATCAAGCGCGAAGGCCGGCCGTCGGATGAAGCGATTTTAACCGGCCGCATGATTGATCGTTCCATCAGGCCTTTATTCCAAGGAGGTTCAAAAAAGGACGTGCAAGTGATAATTTCCGTGCTCTCGGCGGATTTGCAAAATGACCATGACATGGTTTCACTGGTTGCCGCCTCGGCCGTCTTATCCATCGCCGGCCTAAACTGGAGCGGCCCGATCGCCGGAATCAGAGTCGGCCGGATTGAAAATAAATTCGTTTTCAACCCGACTTACGCCGAAAGAGAATCAAGCGATTTTGATATCATCGTGGCCGGCACAGATAAAAAAGTCATTATGATTGAGGCTGACGCCAAGGAAATAAAAGAGGCGGAAGTTCTGGAAGCCATTAAGGCTGGGCAAAGAGAATTGAAGCCGGCCATAGAATTAATCAAGCAAGTTCAAAAAAACGTAACTGTCGCAAAAAAATCTCCGGCCAAAGAATTAAAAACCCAGGACGAAATAAAGGCGCAAGCCGAAATGGAAAAGGTCTACGATTTGGCGAAAGGCTGGCTGGAAAAAAATGTCAACAAAATTTTATTTGATAAAATCTATTACACCAAGGGCGAACGGAAAGCCGCGGTCGGCGCCATTAAAGAACAGCTGGATCAATATCTGTTTGATCAGGGCATAGAAAAGGACAAACGCGCCGCCGCTATCTCGCGTTTAGCGGAAGAGGCGATTGAAGCCGAAGTAACGCGCGCCATCTTAAAAGACAAAAAACGCGTTGATGGCAGAAAACTAAATGAAATCAGATTGCTTGAAGCTGAAGCCGGCGTTCTGCCGCGCATTCACGGCTCCGGCTTATTCAGCCGCGGCGAAACTCAAGTTCTTTCAATTATCACTTTAGGCGCTCCGGGCATGGAACAATCTTTAGAGGGCATTGAAGGCGTGGGCACCAAGCGCTACATGCATCATTATAACTTCCCGCCCTTCTCGGTCGGCGAAGCCAAACCCATAAGATCAGCCGGCCGGCGCGAAATCGGCCACGGCGCTCTGGCGGAAAAAGCTTTACTGCCGGTCCTGCCGACCAAAGAAGAATTTCCTTATACGGTCCGCGTAGTCTCGGAAACTTTGGGTTCTAACGGCTCCTCTTCCATGGCTTCAACCTGCGGTTCCTCTTTGGCTTTAATGGACGCCGGCGTACCGATTAAAAAAGCGGTAGCCGGCATTGCCATGGGCTTGGCCTCTAATGCGGATATGAGCGAATGGGAAATTTTAACCGATATCCAGGATTTGGAAGACGGCCAGGGCGGCATGGATTTTAAAATCACCGGCACGGCCGACGGCATCACGGCTATCCAGCTGGACACGAAAACCGCCGGACTTACCGAGGAAATAGTGGAAAAAACTTTAAACCAATCCAAAGCAGCCAGGCTCCAGGTTCTGGACGCCATGAACAAAGCCATAGCTAAACCCCGGGCCGACTTATCGCCTTACGCGCCGCGCATTACCAGCTTTCATATTGAGCCGGACCGCATTCGCGAAGTTATCGGCACCGGCGGCAAAGTTATCAACGAAATTATCGCCGCTACCGGCGTTTCCATTGATATTGATGATGATGGTTTAGTGATGATTTGCGGCACGGACGCGGCCAAATGCCAGGAAGCCGTGGATTGGGTAAAAAATATCGTGCGCGACTTCCAAGTCGGCGAGATATTTAAAGGCAAAGTCGTCCGTTTAATGGACTTCGGCGCTTTTATTCAGCTCACGCCCAATAAAGACGGCATGGCGCATGTAAGCGAGTTAGCCCCGTACAGAGTCGGCCGGCCGGAAGACTTTGTTAATGTCGGCGATGAAGTAACGGTTAAAGTAATAGAGATAGATGACATGGGCCGAGTTAATTTAACCCTTAAAGGCCTGCCGGAAAACGAACACCTCTGGAAAGACGGCAAAGGCAAGCAGGAAATGGGCGCTTTCGGCGGAGGCCGCAGCTTTGGCGGCGACCGGCCTAGGTTCGGCAACGGTGGCGATCGCGGCGGCCGACCGGAACGGCGCGGCGGATTCAGAAGGTAATCAGACCCCTTTAACAAAGGGGTCGCCCCGCCAGCTGGCGGGGCGGGGGATTTAATCTTCTGCTATCACACTACCCGAGCCGCAATCCCCGCCCGCCTCGCAAGCCAGCCCGCCAGCCAAGCAAGGCGAGGCGGCCAGGGCGAAGCTTTGCGGGCGCGGCACTTCCTTATTATCTATATCTATCTTTTTTCTTCACATAAAAACACCCCCCGATTCAAGGGGGTGTTTTTGTTATATCATAAGACAAAAATCGAAATGACAATACAAGATGGCTTTGCTATAATAATCTTATAAAAGCCAACATCGACCCTAAAATTCACACAGTCGAGCACATTCTTAACCAAACCATGGTGAGAATGTTTAAAACCAAGCATAGTTTTAACGCCCACATTGAAAAGAAAAAGTCCAAGTGCGATTATAGATTTGACCGTTTCCTAACTGCGGAAGAAGTACTGGAATTGGAAAAAAACGTAAACAATATAATCCAAAGCGACTTGCCAATTACTTTTGAAACCATGCCGGCGGAACAGGCTAAAAAATTATATAATTCCCACGCGCCGGCAGACGAGACTTACATTAGAATCGTGAAAATCGGCGATTACGACGCCATTGCCTGCATCGGCAAGCATGTTAAATCCACTAAAGAAATCGGCCAGTTCAAAATCATTTCTTCCGATTACCAAGAAGGAGTCTTGAGAATTAGGTACAAATTAAGTTAATAATGTCATTACAATTTTACTTGTCATTGCGGGCTTGACCCGCAATCCAGAAACTTATTTTTAGCGCTAAAACTGGATTCCGGCTCGCCTTCGGCTTTAAGGCCGGAATGACAACACTATATTTATGCTAAAATCCGAAATTCGCAAAGATTATTTACTAAATAAATACGTTATCATCACGCCGGGCCGGGCGGCGCGCCCGCGCGACGTCCAGGAACAAACCATTGTTTCCCGCGTGGCTGACTGCCCGTTCTGTCCGGAAAGAATAGATCAAAAAAATGTGGTTGATCAAATTGACGCGCCCGAGGGCAAGATCTTAAGCATAAAAAATATCTTTCCGGCCGTTACTTTAGATAATAAAAAAGCTTATGGCGCGCAAGAAGTAATAGTTGAAACGCCTGACCATAAAAAAGAATTGCATGATTTATCCGAAAAACAAATTGAAGCCCTGCTTAAAATGTACGCCAGGCGTACCGAAGCTTTAAGCAAAATTAAAAATATTGAATATATTTTATGCTTTAAAAATCAGGGCTCAAAAGCCGGCGCTTCCATCGTGCACGCCCACTCGCAGGTTTTCGCCACCGCCATGATACCGCCGGACATAAAAGAAGAGCTGAAAGTTTCCTACAATTACCAACTGGCCAAAAAATCCTGCGCCTACTGCGATATTATCAAAAAGGAAATAAAATCGCCGCGAGTGATTTATGACGATAAATTCGTCGCTTGTTTCGCCCCTTACGCCAGCCAATACCACTATGAAGCGTGGATCTTCACTAAGCGCCATTTGGATAATATCACCAAATTCAACCAAGACGAATTCGCTTCTTGCGCTAAAATTCTAAAAAAAATATTATTAAAGCTAAGCCAGCTTAATCTTTCCTTCAACTATTTCCTGCATCAGGTTATTTCCGACTCCAATCAGCATTTCTATATTAAAATCCAGCCGCGCGATAGCGTCTGGGCCGGCGTAGAACTTGGTTCCGGCCTGGTAATCAACTCCATAGCGCCGGAAGAAGCGGCCAAATTTATCAAGGGGCTTGTCTCAAACCGGTGATTAAAATAGAGGGGATAAAATGTGTAAAGACTGTCTAAAATAAGCAAAAATAATCAATATAATTAATAATATTAAATAAAACGCCGATTACTCTTGACATTTGTTAAATTTTTCCTTAATATACTAGTACAACGTAAATTTATTCATAACTTGTCCCGCCGCTCGCGGGATAACAAAACATTCATTGAATAAATAACCGGCACAACCCGCCTGCCGGCGAGGCAGGCTTAAAAACACATGAAAGAAAAAACAGTGATTTATGCACCGGCAAAAATCCCTGTTTTTTCTTTCACAAGAATGCATCTTAACAATTTATCCGCTTGGTAAAATATGCAGCAGCTTTTTACCAGGCAATTTTAGTACTAACAGGCGCTAATTCTAAATCTAAAGAATTTATTTTCTTCAGATATTTCAATATATAGCATCGCAAGATCTGTCTATTGACTTGGTTTGAACCAAGTAAAAAAATTCTACTAGTAAAGCCTAGTCAAAACTTAATAAAAATTTGCGCAGGCAAATTTTTCCAGGTGAACCCTGGTTAAAAACTTATTGAGAGTTTGATTCTGGCTCAGGATGAACGCTGGCGGCGTGTCTAAGGCATGCAAGTCGAGTGGTTGCCTTCGGCAACATACACAAAAGTAACGAAAAATTAACGAAAAGCACGAAAAATAATTCGTTAATTTCGTTCTACATTCGTTTCCTTTCGTGTAGGTTGCTGAAAGCAACCACGGCAAACGGGTGCGTAACACATTGGTAACTTACCCCGAAGTCATGAATAAGCCTGCGAAAGCGGGTCTAATACATGATGGTAGTGAGGGGACTTAAGTCATTCTCACTTAAAGATTTATTGCTTCGGGAAAGGCCTATGGCCTATCAGCTAGTTGGTGAGGTAAAAGCTCACCAAGGCTACGACGGGTAGCGGGATTGAGAGATCGACCCGCCTCACTGGGACTGAGACACTGCCCAGACTCCTACGGGAGGCTGCAGTCGAGAATATTCCCCAATGGCCGAAAGGCTGAGGGAGCGACGCCGCGTGTATGAAGAAGCCCTTCGG
>JAQTVB010000016.1 GCA_028707005.1 Patescibacteria group bacterium | reverse complement strand
AAATAAAGCCGACAGAAAAACGATCAAGAAAAAAGGTAAAAAAAAGAAAACTGCCAAAAATGTAGCGGTGGGCATCGCTCATGTTAAAGCGACCTATAATAACACCATCGTCGCCTTAACCGATTTGACTGGCAATGTTTTATCGTGGGCGAGCGCTGGCATGGCCGGCTTTAAGGGGCCAAAAAAATCCACGCCTTACGCGGCGCAAATCATTACCAGAATTGCCGTGGAAAAAGCCAAAGAATACGGCTTGCAGGAAGTAAGCGTTTTTGTTAAAGGAGTGGGAACGGGGCGCGAATCGGCTATCAGAGCGTTGAACGCCAACGGTTTGATAGTTTCATCAATTAAAGACGTAACGCCGATTCCGCACAACGGTTGCCGGCCGAAGAAGCCGAGGAGAGTATAATAATGCTAATACCGCGAATTAAATTGCGAATGCCGCAAATAAAAATTCGCATAATTCGCATCCTAATTCGCAACATTCGTATTAATAAATTATTTGTAATATGTCTAAATACATAGGTCCAAAATGCAAACTCTGCCGCCGCGAAGGCGAAAAACTGATGCTAAAAGGCGAGCGCTGCCAAACGGCCAAGTGCGGCATTGTTAAAAAAAATTATCCGCCGGGCATACATGGGCCGAAAGGCCGCGCCACCAGGCAAAGCGGCTACAATATGCAATTAAGGGAAAAACAAAAGGCGAAACGCATTTATAATTTATTGGAAAAACAATTCGCCATCAGTTTTGCCCGCGCCATCAAGCAAAAAGGCGATACCGGAGAAAATTTATTAAAAATTTTGGAAACCAGGCTGGATAATGTGATCTATCGCTTGGGCATGGCTGACTCGCGAGCCCAGGCGAGAACTTTGGTCAATCATGGCCATTTTAAAGTAAACGAAAAAAAAGTGAATATACCTTCGTACAATGTTGAACCGGGCGATATCATTAAAGTTAGAGAATCATCCAGGACCTCGAAGCAGTTCGCGAACTTAGCCGAAAAAATCAAAAAAATAGAAATTCCCGGCTGGCTTAATCTTGAAGCCAAAGATTTCAGCGCCAAGGTTTTGCATCAGCCGACAAAAGAAAATTTTGAAATGAAAATCAACGCGCACGTCATCGTTGAGTTTTATTCCAGATAATAACATAAATCATTATAAATAATTCAACTATATGCAAAAAATAGCTTTGCCTTCAAAAGTGGAATTTGTTAAAAGCTCCGACAATAACCGCCGGCAAATTAATATTGAGCCGTGCTATCCGGGATATGGAGCTACCCTTGGCAATGCTTTAAGACGCGTCTTATTGTCTTCTTTACCCGGTGCGGCCCCGGTCGGCGTTAAAATCAAAGGCGCTGACCATGAATTCATGTCTTTGCCGCATATCAAGGAAGATGTTTTGGAGCTAATCTTAAATGTAAAACAATTGCGCCTGAAAATGTTTACCGATGAAGTCGTGAAGCTTGAGCTTGACGCCAGAGGAGAGAAAAAAGTTACGGCCGGCGATATTAAAAAAAACAGCCAAGTCGAAATCGTGAATCCGGAGTTAATCTTGGGAACTATCACCGACATGGCGGGAAAGCTGGAAATGGAAATCTTCGTTTCCAAAGGTCTGGGTTATGTTACGGTTGAAAGCCGCGAGAGCGACAAGCATGAAATCGGCTATATAGAAATGGATTCTGTCTTTTCTCCGATATTGTCGGTTGGCATTAATGTGGAAAATGTTCGCGTCGGCAAAATGACTAACTGGGATAAGTTGATAATCAACCTGGCGACTGACGGCACCATCGCCCCGGAAGACGCTTTTAAACAATCGGTTGATATTTTAATAAATCAATTTAGCGCTTTAATAGGAACTGATAAAATAACAGATGCCCCGGAACTTTCCTTGGGCGAAACAAAAAAAGCAGAACCTGAAACCAAGGCTGAAGCGGCTGAAGAAACTGAAGCCAAAGCGGAAACTGCCGCCGAGAAACCGAAAAAAAGAGGCCGGCCGAAGAAAGCTTAACACAATACACATTTTATGAGACATAAAAATAAAGGCAGAAAATTAGACAGGCTGAAAGCGCCAAGAGAAGCGATGCTTAAAAATTTGGCATCCAGTGTTATTATTTACGAAAAAATCAAAACCACCGATGCCAAAGCTAAAGCCGTCAGACCGCTTTTGGAAAAAATCATTACCATCGCCGTTAAGGGAGGTCTGAACAACCGCAGGGAATTAATCAGGCTCCTGCCGCAAAAGATGGCTATAAAAAAAGCCGTGGAAGTCTTGGCCGTAAAATATAAAACCAGGCACGGCGGTTATTCAAGAATCATTAAATTGGGCACCAGACCAGGGGACAGGGCCAACATAGTACAGCTGGAATTAGTATAAAATGAAATAAACAATTTAAAAATCACCAATCTTTCGTATGATAAAAATAGAGAGAAAAATTCACAAATTAGACGCTAAAGGCCAAGCCGTAGGCCGGCTGGCTTCGCAGATCGCTCTGATATTGCGCGGAAAGAACAAGGTTGACTATACCCCTTATTTGGATATGGGAGACATCGTCCAGGTGGATAACATTGATAAATTCAAATTCAGCGGCAAAAAAATTGAGCAAAAAAAATATCATAGCTATTCCGGCTATCCCGGCGGATTAAAAACCAGAAAGATGAAAAACATAAAACCTTCCCAAATTTTGATCAAAGCGGTTAAGGATATGCTGCCGAAAAACTCACACCGGGTAAATATGCTGAAAAGAATAATAATTAACTCGGGTGAAAATAAATAAAAATATGGCGGACACCGAAAAAAAATCAATCAAACATGAATCTTCGGCCGGCGATCAGCTTCATTTTAAAGGCAGCTATCTAAGCGCCATCGGACGGAGAAAAACCGCGACAGCCCAAATTCGCCTTTATAAAAACGGCAACGGCACGATAATTATCAACGGGATGAAAGCCGGTGATTACCTTAAAGAAATTGAACTGTTTTCAATTATAAACCAGCCGTTAAAACTTACCGGCCTGGTTAAGGATTTTAATTTTGCCATCATAGTTTCCGGCAGCGGTAAAAAAAGCCAGGCTGAAGCGATCCGCCATGGTATTGCCAGAGCGCTTTTGGAAATTAACCCCGAATTAAGGCCGTCGCTTAAAGTTAAGGGTTGGATTACGCGCGACGCCAGAAAAAAAGAAAGAAAGAAGCCGGGACTGAAGAAAGCCAGACGCGCGCCGCAGTGGGCCAAGAGATAAACACGAATTTACACCAAATTTTTACGAACCATACGAATAATAAAACCCCGCCTTTGGGCGGGGTTTTATTATTTTTTTGTATGTGTTAAAATTAGGGCATGACCGAAAAAATTACTAATCTTGCCAAAAATACCTCTTACTTTACCCTAGCCTTGATTCTACAAAAGATAATTTCTTTCACTTATTTTATCTTAATCGCCCGCGCCATCGGCCCGGCCGATTTGGGAAAATACTATTTCGCAATTTCTTTCACCTCCATTTTCGGAATTTTTATAGACATCGGCCAATCCAACGTCCTGACGCGGGAAATCGCCAAGCGCCCGAACGAATCAAGCCGGCTCTTCAGCTCGGTTTTTTTAATGAAATTGCCCTTGGCCTTGCTGGCCATTTTAGCGGTCTATCTGCTTATTAATTTTTCCGCTTATCCGGAAATTACCCGCCAGCTGGTTTATCTTTCCATGTTGTGCATGGCGCTGGACTCTTTCACTTTGACCTTTTTCGCGGTAAGCCGCGGTTTTCATAATTTAAAATATGAAAGCATCGCCTCGGTTATTTTCCAGCTGATTGTTTTTATCGTAATTTTAGCGGTTTTAAAATTTGATTTGGGGCTTAGGTGGCTGATGATGTCTTTGGTTTTGGCCAGTCTTTATAATGTAATTTTTTCTTTTTATATCTTAAAGAAGAAATGGGGGCTTAAAATTAATTGGCGGCCGGATAAAGTTTTGATTAAAAGCATTTTAATCGTCTCTTTGCCTTTCGCCATTTACGCGATTTTTCAGCGACTCTACATGTATTTTGATTCGGTGCTGTTATCGCTCTTCGCCGGCGACCACCAGGTAGGCATCTACCAAATTCCTTTTAAAATCATTTTTGCTTTGCAATTTTTGCCTATGGCTTTCGTGGCCTCGCTCTTTCCGGCCTTAAGTTCTTATTGGCAAAATAACCGCCAACAGCTGGCCATCACGTTCGAGCGCGCTATGAATTATTTAATTATCATTTCTTTGCCAGTCGCGGTTGGCGGCATAGTCTTGGCTGATAAAATAGTGGCGATTTTTAAAAGCGGTTACCACGACGCTATCTTGCCCCTGGGGATAACTATGGCGGCGATTATTTTCATCTTTTTGAATTTTCCGGTTGGCTCGCTATTGAACGCCTGCGACCGGCAGAAAACCAACACCATTAATATGGGCATCACCCTGGCGGCCAGCTTGATTTTAAACTTAATTTTCATACCGCGTCTGGGCGCGGTTGGCGCCAGCCTTACGGTCTTATTTACCAATTTTTTAATGTTCGTTTTGAGTATGCTGGTGGTGCCGCGCATCACTAAATATAATTATAAAAAAATCATCATCATGCTGGTAAAATCATCGCTGGCGGTAGCGGTTATGGGCGCGGTCGGTTATTATTTAAAAAATCAATTAAACCTTTTCTTGACGATAACGTTGGCCGGCGCCAGTTATTTTGCCGCCTTGTATGTTTTAAGAGGCTTTAGCAAGGAAGACGTTTTAAGTGTTTATCAATCGTTCGCGAAGAAAGACGGGAATAGCGGCATTGAACAAATTGCCGATTAAAAATAGCATCAATTTAATTTTCATTTTTTGCTCCGATTGCTCCTGATAGTTTAAAAATTTATAATTTCATTTAATTAATATGCGAATCTTGTTATTCACTTTGGAATATCCTCCTTTTAAAGGCGGCGTGGCCAATTACTATGGCAATTTGGTAAAATACTGGCCGGCGCCTAACGATATTTTTGTCTTGGATAATAATCAGGACTGGCTGATCAATCGTCGCTCATTGGCCTTAAAATGGCTGCCCGCCATCAAACGTTTGCGGCAGGCCATAAAACAGCATAACATTGACCATGTCATCGTCGGTCAAATTTTGCCTCTGGGGCTAGCCGCCTTGATTTGCAAGACTTTTTTAAAAACAAAATATTCGGTAATCCTGCACGGCATGGATTTCAGCTGCGCTACCGAGCTCTGGCGCAAGAAATTAATCACAAAAATTATTTTAAACCAAGCGGAAAAAATAATTTGCGCTAATTCCTATACGGCTGAATTGATGAAACCTTTTTTGGACTGTAACATGCATAGCAAAATAGCGGTGGCCAACCCGGGGGTGGAAGCTCCCGCCACTCATAACTCGCAACTGATTACTCGATTAATAAAAAAGCACAACCTCAACAATAAAATCCTTCTCTTGTCCGTGGGCCGTTTAATAAAACGCAAAGGCTTTGATAAAGTTATTGAAGCCATACCGTCAATATTGAAGAAAGTGCCGAATCTGGTTTACGCTATCATCGGTGCTGGCGTTGAATTGGAAAACTTAAAATTTCAAATTGAAAATTTAAAAATAAAAGATAATGTTTTAATAATAAATCAAACCACGAACGAAGAACGCGACGCCTGGTATCAAACTTGCGATATCTTTATCATGCCCTCGAGAAATATCAATGGCGACTTTGAAGGTTTCGGCATCGTCTATCTTGAAGCCAATTTGGCCGGCAAACCGGTTATCGCCGGCAGAAGCGGAGGGGCGGGGGATGCCGTGCTGGAAAGCTTAAACGGCCTGTTGGTTGATGGAGAAAATATCCATGAAATCGCCCAGGCGGTAATCAAACTGGCGTTTGATCCTGAACTGCGGCAAAGGCTGGGCGAGCAGGGCAGAGAGCGGGCAAAGCAAGACTTTAATTGGGAAAAACAAATTCAAAAAATACATAAAATCATACAGCCATAAAATAAAAATCAAAAGCCGTGAAATTCCGCTTTATAACTTTTAACTCAATATTATGATCAGCATAATAATTCCGGTTTACAATCAAGCCGGACACCTTGACAACTGCCTGGCCAGCATCAAAAAGCAAACGTATGAAAATTACGAAATTATTGTTATTAACGACGGGTCAACGGATGATTTCAGCGACGTAATAAAAAAGTATAAACGGATCTTTGGCTTAAAACTGTCATTTTTTGAACAAGAAAATAGGGGAGCCAGCGCGGCCAGAAACAGAGGGGCGAAAGATGCCAGGGGGGAATATTTGATTTTTTGCGACGCTGATATAATTTTAGCGCCCAGGATGCTTGAATTAATGAGATCTGAGCTTAAAAAAAATCCGAACGCGAGTTTTTGCTATTCATCTTTCGTCTGGGGAAATAAAAAATTTATTCTCTGGCCTTATGACGCCAGAAAATTGAAAACCACGCCTTACATAAATATCGCTTCGCTTATTAAAAAGGATCATTTCCCAGGCTTTGATGAAAATTTAAAGCGGTTCCAGGATTGGGATTTATGGCTTACCGTGTTTGATCAAGGCCATGTCGGCGTTTGGATAAATCAAATCTTATATAAAGTTAACCTAAGCGGACAGCAAACTATGAGCCGCTGGCTGCCGTCTTTCGCCTATAAGCTGCTGCCATTTTTGCCGTCTGTGAAAAAATATAATCTGGCTAAGGCCATAATCCTGAGGAAACACAATCTATAATATTTGCTGGCTGCTTATGTTTTATTTTTACAAAAATAAATTTTTTACCATAACATTTTTGCTGCTGGTTTTTAGCGAGCTGCTATCGTTTTTAGGCTATTACCATCCCATCATAAACTCGCTGGCTTTTTTTCTCGTGATAATTTCAACGATTTTCTTTTCCTTGCGCCGGCTGGAATACGGCTTATATGTCTTGCTCGCGGAATTATTCATCGGCTCGTTCGGCTACCTTTTTTATTTTGAAAGCGGAGGAATAAAAATATCTCTGCGCTTGGCCCTCTGGCTGGTGATCATGTCGGTGTGGTTGGCAAAATTCGCCGGCGATTGGCTGAGAACAAAAAAATTTCCCTTGGTTTGGAAAAAAAATAGCTACGCCTTTTATTGTTTAGCGCTGGCGATTTTTGTCTGCTGGTCGTTAATTAATGGCTTTTTACAAGCCAATCTGCCCGGCAATATTTTTTTTGATTTCAATAACTGGCTGTATTTTCTGCTCATCCTGCCGTTGCTTTATCCAATAAAAAATGACGGCGATTTACCGGCTATGGCGCCGGTTTTTCTGGCCGCCATTGCCTGGCTAAGCGCCAAAACCATAATCTTGGCTTATGTTTTTTCTCATAACTTCGGCGGCTTGGCTATCGATCTATATTACTGGGTAAGGCAAAGCGGGGTGGGGGAAATCACGCAAATCGTGGCTGGCTATAATCGCATTTTCATGCAATCGCAAATTTTTATCCTGATCGGTTTGTTTATTTTGCTAATTTATCTATTAAAGAACATCAAGGAGCGGCCGGCGGAGCTGAAAAATAATCAGCTGATTATTTTAGCGACCTTGTGTTTAACCGCGCTCATCATCAGCTTCTCCCGCAGTTTTTGGATTGGCTTGGCGGCCGGCGGCCTTACCGTCTGGTCGCTGGCTCTGGGCAAGCTAAGAACCAACCTCAAACAGTTCTTTATTTTTAATGCTCTGGCTCTGTTCTGCTTGCTTTTAAGTTTCATCATGATTTTAGCGGTCATAAAATTCCCTTGGCCGGAACCTTACGGAGGATTTAATCCGGCGGATTTATTGAGCCAAAGAGCGACTCAGCTTACCGGCGAAGCCGGCGCTTCTTCAAGGTGGCAGCTCTTGCCGGAATTATGGCAGAAGATTATGGCCGCGCCATTGTTGGGCAAAGGCTTCGGCGCGACCGTCACCTACAAAACCAATGACCCGCGCATTCTAGCCCAAAGTCCGGACGGTCTTTACACCACCTACGCTTTTGAATGGGGCTGGCTGGATATCTGGCTAAAACTAGGCATGTTTGGCTTAATCGCTTACTTGGCTTTACTAATTAAAATTATCAAAGACGGCTTGAAAATCAATTCTTTTTTCTCTTTATCCATCATCACCGGCCTGATAGTTTTAATGGCTGTAAATATTTTCAGCCCTTACGTTAATCACCCCCTGGGCATCGGCTATATTATTGTGGCGATGGCAATGATGGAGAAAAGCAGAATTTCTAATTGACCTAATTTCTAAACAAACCCCAAACCCCAAACTCCAATGACCAAAAATGAATTAGGATTTGGAGTTTGGGATTTTATTGGACATTGGGATTTGGGATTTGGTCATTTATTAGAAATTAGGTTAATTAGAAATTGGCAATTTGCCGGCTCTTGCGCTATTTCCAAATATCCTGTATATTATAGATTATGTAAATTTTAATAAAACAAAAACATTATGCCTGATCAAATCATCTCCCAAGAAGGCTATGAAAAATTAAAAAAAGAACTGGACGAGAGAACGAATGTTAAGCGCTTGGAAATCGCCACTCGCATTGAAGCGGCTAAGGAATTGGGCGATTTAAGCGAGAATGCGGAATATGCCGAAGCCAAAGATGAGCAAGCCTTCAACGATGGCCGCGTTGCCGAATTAATGGCCTTGCTGAAAAATGTCACCGTCGTACAAAATAATGGCGATAAAAATAAAGTGAGTATGGGTTCTCACATTGCCGTTATCTCTGAAGGCAAAACCAAAGAATTTACTGTTGTGAGTTTTAACGAAGCTAACCCGGCCGAAGGCAAAATTTCCAATGAGTCTCCTTTGGGCGTCGCCCTGCTTAATAAAAAGAAAGGCGATAACATTACGGTCAATACGCCGCGCGGCCCGGTCGTATATGAAATTATAGCTATTAAATAAGCTTCAAATTTATATAAAACACTCGGCCTTTAGCTAAAAGTCTAAACCGGGTGTTTTTATTTTGACTTTTAAGCTAAAACCAGGTAAAATAATAACATAAATATAATACGAATACTACGAATTGCATCCAAATACTACAAAAATATTAAATCACAGTGGGTGATATTTGCAGTATTCGGATAATTTTTGTAGTATTTGAATTATTATATAATTTTATGACCAACATCAGTGAACGCTCCGAGCGTCTAAAAAAATTAGCTGAACTAAAAAAAATCGGCATCAATCCTTATCCGGCCAAAGTCAAGCGAGACCGGGCGGTAAGCCAGATTTTGGCCGATTTTGAAAAATTGGGCCAAAGCGAATTATTTCTGGCCGGCCGCTTAAGGAGCCTGCGCGCCCATGGCAATTTAACTTTCGCCCACTTGGAAGACCCGAGCGGGAAAATCCAGCTGGCCTTTTCCAAAAAAGAAATCGGCGAAGCAAGCTATAAAATTTTAACAAAATACATTGATGTCGGCGATTTCCTTCAGATCGCCGGAACCGGCTTTCTGACCAAGGCCGGAGAAAAAAGCATCATGGTGAAAAGCTGGAGCATCTTAACCAAGGCTATCCGCCCCTTGCCGGAAAAATGGCACGGTTTGACCGATGAGGAAGAAAAATTAAGGAAACGGTATTTAGATATCCTGTTTAATCCTGAAATCAAAGAGATGTTTGTTAAACGCGCCAAATTTTGGCAAGCTATCCGCGATTTTTTAACAGAGCGCGATTTTTTGGAGGTGGAAACGCCGGCCTTAGAAAACACGGCCGGCGGCGCCGACGCCCGGCCGTTTGTCACTCATCATAACGCTTTGGATATGGATGTTTATTTGAGAATTTCCATGGGCGAGCTTTGGCAGAAAAAATTAATGGTCGCCGGCTATGAAAAAACTTTTGAAATCGGCCGACAATTCAGGAATGAGGGCATGGACGCGGAGCATCTGCAGGATTATACCCAGATGGAATTTTACTGGGGCTACGCCGACTACGAAATGGGCATGAAGCTGGTTGAAGAATTATATAAGCACATCGCCCAAGCAACCTTTGGCACGCTCAAATTCAAAATTAAGGATTTCGCCATTGACCTGGGTAAAAAGTGGGAAGTTTACGATTACCAAAAAACAATTTTGGAAAAAACCGGCCTGGATATTTCAAAAACCGACGAGAAAGAAGTGGCCAAAAAACTAAATGAGCTGGGCGTTAGATACGATAAAAAGGGCTTTAACATCACGCGCGCCATTGATAATCTCTGGAAATACTGCCGTAAGTCAATCGCCGGCCCGGGCTTTTTAATTAACGTGCCGATTATTATGGAGCCGCTGGCCAAGAGGATGGAAAACAATCCGGATCTGGTCCAGCGCTTTCAAGTAATTCTGGCCGGCTCGGAGCTGGGCAAGGGTTACAGCGAGTTGAATGATCCGCTGGACCAGGCCGAGAGATTCAAAGCGCAAGAGGCTCTGCGCGACGCCGGCGACGAAGAAGCGCAGATGTTTGACCATGACTTTGTGGAAGCTCTGGAATACGGCATGCCGCCGACTTGCGGCTTTGGCGTGAGCGAGCGCCTGTTTTCCTTTTTAATGGATAAGCCGATGCGCGAATGCCAAATCTTCCCGCTGATGAAGCCGAAAAACACATAACTCATAACACATAAAACATAACTTCAATTCGTGTAACTGTTATCCCCGAGAAGGCGGGGATCCAGGAGGTAGCAGCTATATTTCTTAATATGAGAATGGAAAATCAATTCAAACCAAATTTGCCAGAGAGAACCTCTGGATCTATGAGAGTTGCGGGTGTTACGCCAAAAAAAGAAAAGGAAATTTTATCAAGAGAAAAAACAGAACTTTTTGATAAGCAAGCATGGTATTTAGGCGAAAAAGAAAAAACTCCTGAGAATTTAGAAGTAATAAATGGAGTTTTGGAAAATTTATCTCAGTTTATCAAAAAATACGGTGGGATTATGCCGCCGATAACCTCTGATCATGTTCATATTTTAGATTATAATTCAATGGGGCCACAACAAAAAGAATGCCTAGGGGAATATGAGGGAAGATATATTCCAGCTAAACAATCAGTAATAGCGGTAATTAATAAAGAACAGGTTGATAATAATCTAACTTTAGCTCGTGTAATCGGACACGAATTAATCCATTTTGCCGGTTTCCAATCTATAACTGCAAATCTTAAAAAAAGATCTTTATCTTTCAGGGTAGGAGGGGTCAATACTCTTGTTGGCAAGGGAGATGAAAAGGAATATTATTTTACATATTTAAATGAAGCAATTACTGAGGAACTTACGGAAAAATTTGAAAAAAAATATTTCTCTCTAATTCCAGGTTTGTCAGAAGACACTAAAATCAGAAATAGAGAAAAGGAAAAAATTAAAGGAGGCGATAATCGGACCGCTGCAGATACTACAAAATCTAAGTTAGAGGGTAATGAATACCTTAAAGGTCGGAAAAAATTAAAAGAAATAATAAAAGAAATTCAGCTAAAAAATCCGCGGCAATTTGATTCAGAGGAAGATGTTTTTAATGTTTTCGCAGAAGCGTATTTTACTGGTAAGAGATTAATGCTCGCAAAACTCATCGAAAAAACTTATGGCGAAGGGTCTTTCAGGAAATTAGGTGAAGAAACTAAAGCCAGGGTTAGCCCGAGCAAATTCAAAAATTAAATATGGATTTAGGTATAAACAAAATTCAAGCCGACCAACTAGTTGATAAATATATCGCTAACCCCGTTACCAAGTACCACCTGCTGGAAAGCGAAGCTATTATGCGCGCCTTGGCTAAACATTTTGGCGAAAACGAAGAGGAGTGGGGAATAATCGGTCTGCTTCATGACATTGACTGGGATTTGACTAAAAATAATCCCCAAGAGCATTTAACCAAAGCGCCGGATATTTTAAAGCAAGCCGGCGCTGCGGATGAGCTGATTAACGTCATCGTGTCGCACGGCTATGATCAGCCGGCCTGCGGCGCGCCGCAGGATAAGCATCGGCAGGCCAGAATAGAGCACGCTCTAGCCGCGGCCGAGACTTTAACCGGCTTGATCGTGGCGTCGGCTTTAGTCCAGCCGGATAAAAAATTAGCCAGCGTCAATGTACCGTCATTATCAAAAAAATTTAAAAGCAAAAATTTTGCCGCTAAATGCGACCGCAATATTATTTTAGAATGCGAAAAAATCGGCCTGACTTTAGAACAATTTCTGGAAATTGGCTTAAAAGCTTTGCAGGAAATGGCTACTAAAATCGGCTTATAATATGACCATTACCATTTGCGCCAGCGCGACTTTCACGCCAGATATCATTAAAACCTCCAACCGATTAAAAGCTGCCGGCCATCTAGTGAACATACCAACCAGCACGCAAAGAATTATTGATGGAGAATTGACCTTAAAAGAGTACCTGCAAGAAAAAGAAAAAAACGGCGACCTGAAATTCCGTGAAAACTGCGGCTTTGACCTGATCAAAAGATATTACGATTACATAAAATCCAGCGACGCCATCTTGGTCTTGAACCTGGATAAAAAGGGAATTAAGAATTATGTCGGCGGCAATACTTTAATGGAAATCGGCTTCGCCTATATCCTGAATAAAAAAATTTATTTTTATAATCCGATTCCGAAAATGCCATATACTGACGAATTAAAGGCCGTGCAGCCGATTGTTATTAATGGAAATTTAGAAAAAATTATCTAAATAATGTTTATCCTAAAAATCTTAAGGATCTTAATAATCCCAATAATCATAAATTATGACCACGGTAATGGCTTTCGGCACTTTTGACCTATTGCATCCGGGGCATGAGTATTTTTTGCGCCAGGCCAAAAAACAGGGAGATTATTTAATAGTGATAATTGCCCGCGATTTAACGGTAAAAAAAGTTAAGGGTAAGTTGCCGCAGGCAAATGAAAAACAGCGCCAGCAGGCCGTTTTAAGCCTAAATTTGGCCGATAAAGCGGTTCTGGGCAGCTTAACCGATAAATACGCGGCCATAAAAAAATATCAGCCGGATATCATCGCCTTGGGCTATGACCAGACGCATTTTGTCCGGGGATTAAAAGAACAAATAAAAAAGCTGAAATTGAACGCCAAAATCATCCGCTTAAAACCGTTCAAGACGGATCAATATAAAAGTTCAATTCTAAAAATGGAAAACGACTTAACTAAAATATTTGATTTTCTAAAACTGGCGGGGAATTTAAAAAAAACCTTCAGATATAAAATGGCCGATAAAAAACTTAAGGAATCGGTGGCCGATCATACCTGGCGGCTGGCCTTGATGTCATTCATTGTCGCGGACGAACTGAAGCTTGAAATAGATATTCCCCGAGCCGTGGAAATCGCCCTGGCGCATGATTTGGCCGAAGCCATAACCGGCGATATTGGCGCTTTGCTGATTTACAATAAAACAGTGAGCCCAAAAAAGAAACAGGAGCTGGAGGAGGCGGCCATGAAAAAACTGGCGGCTAAGATACCGAAAAAAGCCGCGAAAAAAATCATTGAATTATGGCGAGAATATAATTATGGCTCCACGGCTGAAGCAAAATATATTTACGCCCTGGACAAGCTTGAAGCCCTTACTCACTTAAGCGAAGCCGGATATAAGACTTATAACGACCTTGATTTCATTCCGATTTACGCCGATAAAGCGGTACGGGGGTTCCCGGGCTTAAAACCGGCGCTTAAAATATTAAAGGATAAATTAAAAGAAGAATATAAAAAAGGCGAGTTTGAATGGAAAAATAAATACGATAAGGTTTAATAAAACTACTATGAGCATAACCGCGGAATTTAGTCCGGAACTGGCCTTGCGCGATATCGGGGAGTTCAAAAAAGGCAAGCGCCAGCGCGAAGAATGCGTGCCGGAAAATTTAAAAAAGAATAAAATTTACAAATTTTTAAAAACCGGCCAAAGAATTTTTTGGTTCAATAGTGAAAAATTTTGGGGCTACGGCCAGATGCCGCTGGTTAAAACCGACGGCGCGGGAAAAACTTCCTGTCCGATCGCCAGCATTAAGATGCTAGAAGCAACCCACCTGTTAATCAACGGCAAAATTTATACCAAAGGCAAATATAAAGTAATTGATGTTTTTAAGGACGCCGATCAGATAATTCATTTTAATTCCTGCCGCCGGGTAAAATAATTATGCATTCATGCATTGGCGCCATTATAAAAAAGGATAATAAAATTTTAATGCTTGACCGCTTGAACATTCCTTTGGGCTGGGCCTGCCCGGCCGGGCATATTGAGGCGGGGGAGACCCCGGAAGAAACTTTAGCGCGGGAAATAAAAGAAGAAACTGATTTAGATGTCAAAAAATATAAACTGTTAATTCATGAATTTGTTCCGTTTGGCACGTGTAAAAGAGGTTTCACCGGCCATGATTGGTATGTTTATGAAATTTTAGACTGGAGCGGAGAAATAAAAATCAACAATGAACATAAAGATATTGGCTGGAAAACGATTGAAGAAATAAAACAAATGCAATCTGAAAAAAAGTTGGAAAAAATCTGGGAATACATGTTTAAAAAACTGAAAATCATATAGTCAATCGCGCCGAATAAAATTTAATATATTCTTTGTCATTCTGAACGAAGCAAAGCGGAGTGAAGAATCTATAATACCTTGTCAATGCTTCTCGCATAATCTTATAGATCTTTCGCTTCGCTCAAGATGACAAATAAATGAATATGAAGATAACCATCTGCGGCAGCGTAAAATTCGCTGACAAAATAGTGGCAATCCATCAACAGCTTAAAGCGCTCGGCCACGAGCCGCAAATCCACCCTGATATGTTCGGCATCGCTAACGGCACGGCCAAAGAGTTGATTGACGCCAAGCAAAGCGGCGAGCATCACCTGGTAAAAATCAAATATAATTTCATTAAGGCCTGGCATAATCTGATAATCAACAGCGACGCGGTCCTGATTTGCAATTTTGATAAAAATGGCATAAAAAATTACATCGGCGGCAATACTTTAATGGAAATCGGCTTCGCCCATGTCAATAATAAAAAAATATTTTTATTGAATCCCATACCGGAAAACGTTTCTTATGTGGACGAAATTAAAGCCATGGTTGACGTCATTTTAAACGGCGATTTAACAAAAATAGTCTAAAAAATAACTCGTAATTTTTAATTTTTAATTGACTTATATGTTGGACATAAAATTCATCAAAGACAACAAAGAAAAAGTGCTGGCCGCGGCGGAAAATAAAAACGTTAAAATTGATCTGGACAAGCTGTTCGCGGTGGACCAGGAAAGAAAAAAAGTTTTGGCGAAAGCCGAGGATCTGCGCAATGAAAAAAACAAACTGGCGGCATCATTAAAAAGCGCCAAGCCGGACGGCGAACAAATCGTACGCGGCAAAAAAATCAAAAGCGACATCACCAGTTTTGAAAATGAACTTGAAGAATTGAACAAAGAATATCTGAAATTAATGTATGCTGTTCCCAATATCGTTTCCGACGACACCCCGGTCGGGGCGGATGAAACCTGCAATAAAGTCCTTAGAAAAGTCGGCGAGCCGCCTAAGTTTGATTTTCCGGTCAAAGATCATATGAAACTCGGCCGTTTGCATAAAATCATTGATACGGAAAAATCCGTCGCCGTGTCCGGCTTGAGATTTAACTATCTTTTTGGCCAAGCCGCCCTTTTGCAGATGGCGATTATCCAATTCGTTTTTGAGACCCTTACCGATGAAAAAATCATCGCCGCCTTGGCCAAAAAAGTCGGCAATCCCTTCACCAAGCCTTTCACGCCGGTGATCCCGCCGGTGATCGCCAAAGCGGACATTATGAAAAAGATGGATCGGTTTGATCCGATTGAAGACCGCTATTATTTGGGCCTGGACGATGCTTTGCTAATCGGCAGCGCTGAACATACGATGGGGCCGCTGCATCTTGACGAAACGCTTAAAGCCGAGGATCTGCCCGTTAGATACATCGGTTATTCAACTTCTTTTAGGCGCGAAGCCGGCTCATACGGCAAAGACACGACCGGCATTATGCGCCGCCATCAATTTGATAAACTGGAAATGGAAAGCTTCATCCAGCCTGAATACGGCTTAGTCGAACAGGAATTGATCGTCTCCATCCAGGAATATCTGGTCGGCCAGCTAGAAATTCCTTATCAGGTAGTTCTAAAGTGCACCGGCGATATTGGCGGTAAAGCCGATTTCCGCGCTATTGACATAGAATGCTACATGCCAGGGCAGGGCAGATACCGTGAAACCCATACTTCCGATTATATGACTGATTTCCAGGCGCGGCGGCTCAATACCAGATTCAAAGCCAAGGACGGGGAAAAGGGTTTTGTGCACATGAATGATGCTACGGCTTTCGCCATCGGCCGCACCCTGATCGCCATTTTGGAAAATCACCAGCAAGCCGACGGCTCAATAAAAATTCCTAAAGCTTTGCAGAAATATCTGCCGGGCGGAATGAAGGCAATAAAAAGCAAAATATAAATTTCTAATTAACCTAATTTCTAATAAAATCCCAAGCCCCAATGACCAATGACCAAATAAAATCCTAAGTCCTAATGTCCAATAATTAGGATTTAGAGTTTAGGGCTTAGTTGGTCATTGAGAATTGAACATTGGGATTTGATTAGAAATTAGATTAATTAAATATTAGAAATTCGTATTTTACACTTTATAGACTATGTCCAAATTTACCATAGCTCTTCTTTGCGGCGGACCGTCGCCGGAACGCGCTATTTCCTTAAACTCGGCGCGCACGGTTTTGGATCATCTCTCCTCCGACAAAATAGAAATTTTGCCGGTCTATTTTGACTATAAAAAAAATCCTTATCTCATCTCCCGCGGTCAGCTCTATTCCAACACGCCGGCTGATTTTGATTTCAAGCTGGCCCAAACCGCCCGACCGCTCAAAGAAAAAGAATTAATTAATGTCCTGAAAAAAACGCAAATCGTTTTTCCGCTGATGCATGGCCAATTTGGCGAAGACGGGCAGATCCAAAAATTCTTAGAAAAAAATCATCTCCCTTTTATCGGCTCGCCGGCCAAAGCCTGCGAACTGGCTTTTGATAAATACATTTCCAATGAATTCATCAACAGCAAAGGCTTTAACGCCCTGCCGTCAATTTTGCTGACAAAAAAGGATCGCCGCAACCATCAAAGGGAAATTCAAAAATTTTTCCGGGAGCAAAACCTTAAACGCGCCATCGTCAAGCCGGCTCTGGGCGGCTCTAGTATTGCCGTCTATTCGGTCGCCAGCGCGGCCGAAGCTTTAGCGGCCAGCCAAAAAATTTTTTCCAACAACATTTACGACCGCGTGGTTTTAGAGCCGTTTTGCCGGGGCAAAGAATTCACCGTTATCATTTTACAGAATCAAGACGGCTTGCCCATAGCCATCTTGCCGACAGAGATTGAACTGTCTTATAAAAACCAGCAAATTTTTGATTACCGCAGAAAATATCTGGCTACCCGCCAAGTATCATATCATTGCCCGCCAAGATTTTCCGATCAGATCGTCGCCGCGATCCAAAAACAGGCCGAAGAGCTATTTTATCTTTTTGGCCTGCGCGATTTTGCCCGCTTTGACGGCTGGCTCTTGCCTGACGGCCGCTTATGGTTTTCTGATTTCAATCCCGTCTCGGGCATGGAACAGAATAGCTTCCTCTTTATGCAATCATCACGCTTGGGCATGAGCCATCGTAATTTCCTGAATTTCATTTTAAAAAATTCTTGCCGCCGGCAGGGAATAAATTTTCCCGCTGCTAATAATGATTCTTTAAAATTAGCCAAAAAGAAACCAGTCAACGTTATTTTTGGCGGCCAGACAACTGAACGGCAAGTTTCAGTAATGAGCGGCACCAATGTTTGGCTCAAGCTAAGAAACTCAAAAAAATATTTCCCCAGCCCGTTTCTCCTGGATACGGATAATCAGGTCTGGCGTCTGCCTTACACCCTGACGCTCAATCATACGGTAGAAGAGATTGCCGCTACTTGCCGCAACGCTAAACGCGATGAGCGGCGGTTAAAAAGGCTGGCCGCCGAAATCATTGCCCGCCTCAAGCCGGAGAAAACCGATCTAACCGAGCCCTGGTTTATGCCGGAAAAAATGACGCTAAACGATTTTATTAAAAAATCTCCTTATATTTTTATCGGCCTGCACGGCGGGGCAGGGGAGAATGGGCAACTGCAAAAAATGCTGGAGCGCGCCCAGGTTCCTTTTAACGGTTCCCACTCTCGGACGGCAAAATTATGCATGGATAAATTCGCCACCGGCCAGAGCTTAGCCGGCTTGGAAAAACAGGGAATTAAACTGGCGGCCAGGCGGACTGCCACCATGGCGTCGCTAAAAAAAATTGTCGGCAACCGCCGGGAATTGGCAAGATATTGGCAAACCTTGAAAAAACAGCTCGGCGCGGCTACCGTGATCGTTAAACCGCTTGATGACGGCTGCAGTTCCGGCATCGCCAGATTATACGAACCGAAAGATCTAAAAACCTACCTGGATTATGCCCTGAAACTATCCGCTTCTTTGGCGCAACAGCAAGACTGCTATATACCCAACGGCAAATTAACCGGCCAGCACGGCATTATTGAAATGCCCCGGTGCGCTATGCGCCGGCTGATGTTCGAAAAATTCATTACCACCGATAAAATCAGGGTGATCGGCAACCGATTGAACTGGCGGAAAAAAACCGGTTTAATGGAAATCACCTGCGGTTTACTGGAAAAACAGGGAAAACTACACGCCTTCAATCCAAGCATCACCGTGGCCACGGGCAATGTCCTGACGTTGGAAGAAAAATTTCAGGGCGGGACCGGCATTAATATCACGCCGCCGCCCGCGCCCTATGTAAGCTCGGCGGCCATAAAAAAAGTAAAACAGAGAATGAAAAAAACGGCCGAGACGCTGGGGCTTGAGGGCTACGCACGCCTTGACGCTTTCATGAACATAAAAAACGGCGAACTGATTATCATTGAGGCCAATACTTTGCCCGGGCTTACGCCATCCACGGTAATCTATCATCAGGCCTTGGACGAAACTCCGCCGCTTCAGCCGAAAGAATTTTTAGAAAAAATCGTGGGAAAAAATTATTAACCGGCGATTAATTCAACAATCAATATGCTTTCCGCCAGGAATAAATTTAATAAAATCAGACAATTCGGCGCCGGCAAAAGGAAATTCATTTATTCAAAAAAAACTTACTCCAATCCTTTTTTTCATCGCCAGGGGACGGCCAAAGTCGGCTCCAACGGATTTTCATCGACTAAAATCAAACTGGCGATTTTCTCCTTCGCCGTCGCGCTGTTAATTTTAGTCTGGCTCTGCTTTTTTTCCACGCTGTTTAAAATCAATAACTTCGAGATCAGCGGAGCGGGGGAAAGTATGGCTAAAGACGTTGAACTGATCGCCAGAGGCTTGGCTGAAAACAGGCTAATAGGCAAAAACAATTTATTGTTATATAATAAGGGCGAGTTAAGCCGCGCCCTGAATGATAAATACTATTTGCAAAGCTTGAAGATTAAAAAAAGATTATTCCACACTCTGGTTATAACTTTGGCAGAAAAACAGCGAACCGCGGTCTGGAATGAAAATGATAAATATTTCTACCTTGATAACGACGGTAACATCATCAACCAAGTTGACCCCCTGAATATCAACCGTTTAAGCTATCCGATGATAGAAAATCTTACTGATGTTGAAATAAAAGGCCGCCAAGCCAATGTAGCGCGACCGACGGTTGACTTTATTTTAAGCTTATTCAATGAGTTCAAAGATAAAAAGCACGGCTTTGAAATTGAAAAATTCATCATTGATAAAGAAATCAATACGGTAAAGATGGCGATCTTGAGCGGGCCGAAAATTTATTTTAATACCGAAGAAACAGTCGCTTCGCAAAGCGCCAGACTGGACTTAATCATTAAGGAGGGATTAAAAGGTGATTTTAAAAACAAAGAGTATATCAACCTTAGATTTGGCAATAATATTTACATAAAATAACCTTTTTTCTCTCTTAAACCTCTCTTATATTTTGCGACACATGCAACCGGACTAAAAATTTAAAGAATAAACAACTTGCTGACCAACACTTTTTTAAAATTATAGTTGTTTTTTCAGACTATATTGAATATTTGGCTAATTTTAGCTAAAATAATCATAAACATAAAAAACATCTAAAAAAGCGGCGCTTTAAAATTTAAAACGATTATGGTATGGTAGTACTATGGAGTAGCCTGAATTTTAATTTAATTTCAATATAAATATGGAAAGAGTATTTAAGACATTATTTGCCTTGGGAATATTGGTATTTTGCATTCTGATAATAGCATTATTTTTATTTCTATTAAAATTAATCTTATTATTCACGCCGCAAATCAATCTTTTCGGCATGAGCATCACTTAATCAGCCGGCTTGATAAGCCAAAGGGTCTGCCAGAACAAATAATCCGGAGAAAACAATAGCCTAGGCGTCGCATAAGTTATATTGTGCGACGCTTTGATATATAAAAAGAATGGCTTTAACGCTACTCCTCTCTTATAAGACTCATCTATAAATTGGCCAGCTTACTAACAGAGAGTAACGCGGCCAAATATTTATTTTATTGTTACGGCTGACTTTTTTATCAACCGGATAAAAAGATACGATAACAATAAACAACATCGCTTAACAATCCTATCCCCTGCTATAAAGGCCCTGAGGAAAAAATATTCGGCGAATCTTGGTATGATGAATTTATTTTGGCGTCAATTGGCGGCACCCCGTAAAGTATTGTCTCAAAATTTTATCTTTTTTCAGCTTCTTAATATTTCTCGCCACTTGCCGATAAAACACAGGGTAATGATTTCTATTGATGATATGCCCTTTATAACGCGATCGGTAAGGCGGCTTCTGGTGATGCGCCGCTTCATGCGCTAAAGTGCGCAGAATGGAGGCGATGGCCTTGGGCTTTCTGAATTTAGGAGTAAAAATATCTATGGTAATCAGGCCGGTCTTTAAATTGGTGCGGCCGATGATAAAACCATGCTTAGTGTTAACCTGGTCGCCTCTGCGCCGCATGGGCAAAAAATGCAAGGGCGGCAAATTAAAAACCGCCAAAGCGCGGCGGCAAACTTGACTTACTAATAAAGAATATTCGTCCATGTTTAAATTTTTTAATACAATCTCAAAGCGCAAAATTGGGTGCCATTTTCAACCGCCGGACCATACCAAACCCCCGGAGCGCAGAAAGTGTTATGATCAACGCTTCTACCCTCAAGAGGCCATAATAGATAAGCGCCTATGCCTTTGCCGTAATCAACCACAGACGGATTGGTATAGCCATATCCGAACTGGACACGGCCGAACGCCGTACTATCATCAGGTTTTTTGATATACTGGGCCATCTGCGTATCTAGGGCGGCGTAGGCGGGAAGGGTGGTACAGCTGCTGCTCACGCAACAAATGCCGCCGGGGCCGCTTGACGGCAAGACTCCGCCCGCGTCATCGGCCACTCTTTGCAAGGCTTTTGATAGCTGCACTATTTCCGCCGTTCTCTTGGTATTCCTGGTTTTGACCCTGGCGGAATTCAACATGGTAACGGCCGCCGTGGTTAAAAAACCAATCACCGAAATCACCACCAATAATTCTATCAACGTAAAGCCCGAATGTTTATTTTTTGAAAAAAATTTAATCATCATAGATCGTAATTTTTTTATTTCTCAAATTTTCCCGTTACCCAGTCCATCGCGGTTTGCCAATTATACGACGGGCAGCTAAAACCCGGACTGCCGGCATAAGGATTGGCGCTCGTCTCCATATTCACCACGCCCAAAACATAAAAAGCGCCCCTGGCCGAATCACAGCCATTGGTGCCTGCCGCATACCGATTATAAAGATAACCGGCGCAGTTCCCGGTAGCGGTAGGATCAGCCGGGGTTTTGTTCATGATGCCGCTAAGCTTATTATTCAAAAGTATGTAATCTTTATTTCCCGTATCATAGTAAGAGCAGCCGGAGCAGCTGGCGCAGCCGTCAGCGTCTGAAGTCGGAAATTGATTATTATTATCAAAATATAAATCTAACGCGGTGATCACCTGCTTCATGTCGGCTAGGCGCTTGGCGTCGCGCGCTTTCATTCTGGAATTATTCAGCATTACCACAGTCGCGGTTGTTAAAAAGCCGATAATGCTGATCACTACCAACAATTCAATTAAAGTAAAGCCGGCTGGCTGGTTTTTTTTATTTAATTTGCCCATAAAATTTATCATAGTGCTTATGTTAATTATTATACCACAATCATGGCAGATACTCCATGGGGTCAACCGGCACGCCGTTTAAACGCACCTCAAAGTGCAAATGCGGCCCGGTAGTCATCCTGCCCGCGCCTCTGGTGCCGGGCGTGCCGCCCGATAAGCCGATGGCCTGCCCCTGGACGACGTATTCATCCGCCTGAACGTAAATTTTAGAAACATGGCCGTAAACGGTGGCTAAGCTGTTGCCATGAATTATCATAATATAACTATAGCCCGTTCCGGCGTCTTTGGCGATGGCGATATAGCCTGAAGCCGCGGCGCGGATGATTGTTCCTTGAGCCGCCCTGACATCAACCGCCGGATGCTCGAAGACATAGCGAAAAGGATAATCAGGGTCATGAAAAAAGGCCACCACCGTGTTCTTGGCTACCGGCCAAATAAAACCCGCGTCATTGAATTCAAGCTCTTTGCCGGAAATTTTTAAAATTCTCGCCCTTTCCTCTTTTTCTAAATTAACGATATCGGCTTCGGCTTTTTGCTGTTCTTCTTTGGCTAATTTTAGCATTCTTTGATATTCCTTCTCAGATGATTTGGTTCTCTCTAAAAGATAAGCCTTGCTCTGCTCTTCCGAAGCCAGTTTAACTTTTTTATCCTCTAATTTCACCTTTAAATCGGTTAACGCCTTTTTGCTGTCATTCAAATTTTTCTGCTTTTCTTCCAGATCTTTCTTGTATCGCGTTATGGCCTCAAGGCTATGGCTGATTTCTTTATTTATATCCGATAAATATTTGGCCTGGCTAATAAACTCATTCAAGGTGTCATTAAGTAAAATCGCCTCTAAAGCCGATTTGCCGTCCTGCTGCTGCATCAGCCTTACCACGGAAGCAATATGCCCTTTTTGCCTGGCAATTTGCTTATCTTTATCGTTAATTTCAATAATGACTTTTTCTATTTCTAGATTCGTGCGGTCAATTTCCGTCCGCGCGCTGTCTATATCTAAGGCGGCTTTAGCCAAACGGTTTTCCAAAATAGCCAACTGGTTGTTTAAGGTGGCTTTTTCTTTTTGCTTCTGCTCCAATGCTTTATTATACAAATCTTGCTGTTCCTGCATTTTTTTAATCCGATCACGCTTGGTCTGAATTTCCTGATTTATCTCCTTAATTTGCGGGTCGTCAACTTCAGCTTCCTGCCCCAAACTAATCAGAGGGTGGAATAAAAAAAGAGCGGCGATTAGGCAAGCAATAATTTTATATTTTTTATTTTTCATGTTTAGAATATACGAATTACGAAGATAATACGAATTACGAATCTTGTACGAATTTACGAATACTGATATCCACGCTATCTGACTTAATTATGTTCTGCATTACATTCATTCGTATATTCGTATTCAAATTCGTATATTCGTATTATTTTAGCCAAGTTTCTTAATCGCTTGATTAATCCTCTGCAGACTTTCCTCTTTGCCCAGAACCCCGGCTACTTCAAACGGCCCGGGGCTGGCTTTCAGGCCGGTAAGCGCCACGCGCATCGGCCAGAGGTAATCCCCTGTCTTTAACCCTTCGGTTTTCAAATAATTCATGATCGCCGTCTCCAAAGTTTTTCCCTGCCAGGATGCTTGAGGAATTTTTTCCAACAATTCAAAAATCGTTTGCAAATTTGCCTTGACTTGCACAAAATCCAATTTTTTCCAAATCAGCATTGCACGCCCATACTCTAAATCGTCCGCAAACATAAATTTAGTCAACTCCCCTATTTCCGCCAGACGCTTAAGCCGCTCCTGCTCTAAAGCAACCACCTGTTTAATATAATCTTCGGCTTGTTTTTTGGGATTACTGGTCAATTGCAGATTGGCCCCCAAAAATGGCAGGCAAAGTTTGCTTAATTTCTCCAAAGACATCTGCCGAATGTAATAACCATTGAAATAATCCAATTTTTCAACATCAAAAATTGCCGGACTGGTGCCGATGTCCTGATAATCAAAATATTTTATCATTTCATCCTGGCTTAATATCTCGTCGGTTTTTTCCCGCGGCATTTTATCCGAAGCCGACGGGTGCCAGCCCAAGAGGACGATAAAATTGATCAGAGCTTCGGACAGATAGCCTTTATTTTTAAAATCCTCCACGGCCACATCACCCTGGCGCTTGCTTAGCTTGCCGCCGTCTTTATTTATAATCAGCGGCAAATGGATGAATTTCGGCGGCTGCCAGTTAAAAGCCTGATACAGCAGGACATTCTTCGGAAAAGACGACAACCATTCATCCCCTCTTAAAACATGGCTGATGGCCATCAGATGATCATCCACGATATTGGCGAACTGATAGGTGGGCAAACCGTCCGATTTGATCAAAACGTGGTCTTCCAGGTCTCCGGCCTGAAACTTTATGTCGCCGCGGAGCTCGTCATGGACGATAATTTCTCCGCTTAAAGGCATTTTTTGCCTGATGACGAATTTTTCTCCGGCCAAAACTTTCTTTAAGGCTTGCTTATCGGTCAAATCGCGGCAGGTCCGGTCGTAGCGAGGCGGCAGTTTTTTCGCCTGCTGCTCTTCTCTCATGGTTTTAAGCTTGTCCTCGCCGCAAAAACAGCGGTAGGCTCCGCCTTTTTTCAAAAGCGCCGCGGCCTGTTCCTGATATATCTGTTTGCGCTGCGACTGGACATACGGGCCGTAATTGCCGCCCTGGCGCGGCCCTTCGTCAAATTTTATGCCCGCCCAATTCAAAATATCAATTAAACTGTCTACCGCGCCGGCGACCTCCCTTTTTTGGTCAGTATCCTCAATTCTAAGAATTAATTTACCGTTAAGGGTTTTGGCAGTTAAATAATCAAATAAGGCCACCCGCAGGTTGCCGATATGCAGAAAGCCGGTTGGCGATGGCGCAAAACGCACGCGAACTGTTGTTGACATAAATTTATTATTAATTGTCATTGCGAGGATCCGCCAGCTGGCGGAGACGAAGCAATCTCTGGTTATAAACGCTTTACATGTCTAGCGCTAAATCTCTCCATAAGGGATTTAATTTGTTAATTAAAGCTATTTTTTTCTTCCTGGAACCGGCCTTAATCTGCTTTTCTCTGGTGATAGCGTCATTGATGTTGTTAAAGGTTTCGTAATAGACTAATTTGTTAACATTATACTTGGCGGTAAAGCTATCTTTGTTTTCTTTGTTTTTATGCTGGTCGTTTCTGTTTAACAGATTATCGGTTACTCCAACGTAAAATACATTATGCGACTTATTGGTATTTATATATGTATAATAGTATTTCTCATAAATCATATTCGTTCTGACTTACCAGAGATTGCCGCGTCGTCGCTAACGCTCCTCCTCGCAATGACAAAAAACTATTATTTAATCATCTCCGCGAAAATACTTTTGATTTTTTGGTCATGCGACCAGCCGACGATTCTTTTTAAAAGCAATTCGCGGCCGTTCCTATAATCCTTATTGATTTCTTTGCCGATTCTGGTAAGAGCCTTTTCTAAAGCCTTGTCTCGGCTCTTGGCTTGATTATATAGGTTGGACAAAAAATAACAACGGTTGGCGCTGATTAAGGGGCGGCCTTTAGCATTAACCTTGTAGCCCACCCAGGCTTTGATAGCGGTCCGGTTTTTTATTAAAGCAATCAGCACCCGCCTCATGCCGTCGGCCACGCGGTAGCTTTCCCCCGCTTTATAGAGCAAAACCGGAAAATGATCCCTGTTTTTATGGGCCGCCAAACCGCTGCGCAAAATCTCCTGGCGCATGGTTTTGCTATGCCGCCAGCCTTTGGCGAAAGCCAGCGGGTCATGGTTGAATTTTTTCACAAGATACTTGTCCAGAGCCGGCGACATGCCGCTTAAATAAATATTTTTCAAATTAACATTTTTTAATTTCCATTGGAATTTATCATCGGACAGCAGGCTGAAAACCTGTTTTAATTTCCAGCCCTCGGCTATGGCCGCGACTAAATTCCAGAAAGAGGCCTCCCCTTCCCGCCGATGAATTTGCTCAATCGACTTATCCAGCCTTTTAAAAAATTTTTCATCTTTAATATCGGAAAAAACTTTCCTGAATTCATTTTTCAGATATTGCTTGGCGATCACTAAAGCGTTTTTTGAAGGCGTGTATTTTGGCATAATAAGATATAAATTTCTAATTGACCTAATTCCTAATCAATGACCAAGTCCCAATGTCCAATGACCAATAAAATTCCAAACCCCGAGTCCTAATTTTTCCTTAGGATTTAAAATTTGGGGTTTCGTTGGTCATTGTGGTTTGGGATTTGGGATTTTATTAGAAATTAGGTTAATTAGTTAATTAGGATTTTTCTTGATCATTTCCCAAAACTTTTCCATGAATATTTTTGCCGCCGCCTGGCGGATTGGATGCACGGTTGCTACTAATTTTTCCGCCTCCACCCAGCGCCAGCCTGCATGCTCCCAAGGATTCATTTTGATATCGCTGTCGCTGCCGGTGAATTCAGCGATAAACAGGCTTTGCCTCTGGCCTTTATAGCCGCGCGGGTTCTTGGTTCTTATGCCCTGTTTCTCCAAATTTTTGTCAGACCTGTAAGTATATAAATTCCGAAAAACCGCCACTGCCTTAAAATTTGCCGTATTGATTTCCTCTTCTAACTCTCTGACCCCGGCAACCGCCAGGCCCTCGCCGTCGGTTCCGCCTTGCGGCAATTGCCAATGGCCTCTTTCCCCTATCCGCTCCACCACCAAAATCTTATATTGGCCATGATCGCGTTTGAATAATAAGCAGGCGATATTGGGCCGATAAAACATGGGCAATATAAAGAAAAAAATCAAGAAGCGCCAGGGGAAGATAACGGTGGCCCGATAAATCCTGCGCCATCTTCGCGGCTGCTTAAATAAGCGCCACAGCCATTCCAGCCCAAGGCGCCTCAAGCCTCTAGGCGCGCGCCTTACTTTTCCGGTTAAATAATCAAAACTGCCGCCCACGGACAGGCCCACTTTGGCCGAGGGTATT
>JAQTVB010000015.1 GCA_028707005.1 Patescibacteria group bacterium | reverse complement strand
GTACCGGTTGAATAAGGGGCTGCTAAACTCGTGCCAGCAGCAGCGGTAATACGAGTGCCCCAAGCGTTATCCGGATTTATTGGGCGTAAAGCGTACGTAGGTGGTTTATCGCATCTCCTGTTAAATCTCGAGGCTTAACCTCGAGGCCGCGGGAGAGATGGCTAAACTAGAGACCGGGAAAGGTAAGTGGAATTGCTGGTGTAGGGGTTAAATCCGTTAATATCAGCAAGAACACCTAATGTGAAGACAGCTTACTGGAACGGTTCTGACACTAAGGTACGAAAGCGTGGGGAGCGAATGGGATTAGATACCCCAGTAGTCCACGCCGTAAACGATGGATGCTGAGCATTGGAAGTATCGACCCTTTCAGTGCTGTCTATCTAAGTTAACACCTTAAGCATCCCGCCTGGGGAGTACGAGCGCAAGCTTAAAACTCAAAGAAATAGACGGGGACCCGCACAAGCGGTGGAGCATGTGGTTTAATTCGACGATAAGCGAGGAACCTCACCAAGGTTTGACATCTAGCTGCAGAGCCCAGGAAACTGGGCAGCCTTCGAGGGTGCTAGACAGATGCTGCATGGTTGTCGTCAGCTCGTGTCGTGAGATGTACCGTTAATTCGGGAAACGAGCGCAACCCCTATCCTATGTTTTATATGTCATAGGAAACTGCCCGCTTTAAGTGGGAGGAAGGTGGGGATGACGTCAAATCAGCATGGTTCTTACACCTTGGGCGACACACGTGCTACAATGGGAAGCACAAAGGGACGCCAAGTCGCAAGATGGAGCAAATCCTTTAAAACTTCTCTCAGTTCGGATTGAGGTCTGCAACTCGACCTCATGAAGCTGGAATCGCTAGTAAACGTGAATCAGCCACGTCACGTTGAATACGTTCTCGGGTCTTGTACTCTTTTCGCCTTGCAGCGAAAGAAAAAAGGGCGTGCAAATCGTCCGCGGTAATTGGAATGCCGCAAGCAGAGGGCACGTTTTATCCGCGAGGATAAAACGAAGGGCCCATAAGCATTTTGCAGTTTGAGTTCACGTTAAAATAGCATAGCGGTTGGCGACCCGTACAATATGGTGAGTACACGGGGAAGTCTTCCAACATAAGCCGCCATGCTATCGGTGGACCGAAATGCAAAAAAAAGTTTTCTTTCATGACCAAGGGAGATCTTGCATCAGTCTTTGGTGTTATGGCTTTAGATTCATTTCTATGGCATACTAACACCGAGGTAAATAATGAAAAAATTTATTATAAAGCTATGCAAGAAGTCAGCAGAGCTCATAGTACCAAGCATAAGCCGTATCAAAGAAATCCTTCTTTGGCCGCGCCGTTTGGGAAGGAGCGAATCCAACTTAAGCCGTTAAATCCTTATTATATATCAGGATTTATAGACGGCGAAGGATCTTTTTCCGTAAGCGTTAATCGGCATAAGACTCTAAAAAGCGGTTTGGAAATCAAACCGGAATTTGAAATAGAGTTAAGAGCCGATGATAAAGAGATATTAAAGCGCATAGTTAAAACGATTGGTTGCGGCAGAATCTATGACTGTTCTTATGAACGTTATGGCTGGTATCCGCACGCCAAATTAAAAATAACCAGCGCCAAGGAATTGAAAGAAATATTCTTTCCTTTTCTTGATCAATATCCCTTACAAGCCAAAAAGAAAAAGAATTATGAGATATTTAGGAAGATTGTGCTGATGGTTAGGGACAAAAAACATCTAACCGAACCGGGCAGGCATAAAATCATTGCTTTACGCAATGAGATGCGCCGCAACGGCAAAAAGCATAATTTTATTAAAAATATCAATCTTTCGTTGGAAACCGCCAGGATACGGGAAAACCGTTCGTCCGGTGGTGTGGGACAATAAATTTAATTAATTTAGTAGATCCCAATACCGCCCGTCACGCCAAGAGAGTCGGTAATACCCGAAACGCCTCGTTAGAGGAATGAAGGTAGGACTGATGATAGGGGCGAAGTCGTAACAAGGCATCCGTAGCGGAAGCTGTGGATGGATCACCTCCTTTCTAGGGAGATATTCGGTGAAAATCGAAATAGTCGAGTCTTTGGGCCGAAAGGTTTAAAGGCAAAGTCCTTGATTAATTATCAAGGCATGAGTTAGCGCCTGTTAGTACTGAAATAATCCCTGGGTGAAGCCCTTCGGCAAGCTCAGGGCAAGCAAATAGTGTTATGGGCCTATTTGTCATAAAAAGATTGGCCTGAACATATTTAAGGACAGTCTTTTTTATTAATTACCGAATTTTTTAATTTTTAATAACAAAATTAAATTTATGGTAAGCAAAGAAAATTTCTTTCATCCTGAATCAGAACAAAAAAAATCAGCTCAACTAGCCCTAATATGTCTTTTAGAGGTCTTAGAGGAAGTTGAAAAAGGCGGAACCATAGATCTAAGTAAACAAGTATCTCACCCCTATTATTCAGGAATGAACCAAAAAGAGGCAATAGAGGATATGCTTGGCGTATTAAAAGCCAATATCAACCTACTTGATGAAAAAAGAAGAAAAACTGCTGACGGCTTGATTATAAAAGCCGAATTGTATCTCTCCGCGCATAAACCTAAGGATAAACCGGAAAAATAATTAAAATTTCAAAGATAAAAATTGTTTAAAAATTAAAAATTGGAAATTAAAAATTTTATACTAGGGCAACTAGCTCAGTTGGCTAGAGCGCGACACTGACCGCGCCTGCCTGACTTGCCCATTGCAAAAGTTTATCTAACAAAAATATTGGGCGTATAGCTCAGTTGGCTAGAGCGCGACACTGATAATGTCGAGGTCCATGGTTCGAGTCCATGTACGCCCACCGGAACATAGAAACAGAAGCCACCAGTCAGGCAATCGGGCACGGTAATGTCGAGGTCGGAGGTCCGACTCCTCCGTTGCCCACAAATCAATTAACAATTATCAATTAAAAATTACGAATTGAATTTAAATTCGTAATTGCTAATTCGTAATTTTTAATTGACACGACGCGGGGTAGAGCAGTTGGCAGCTCGCCAGGCCCATAACCTGGAGGCCGTGAGTTCGAATCTCACCCCCGCAACCAAGATATTTAAAATTTATGATTTTCGATTTTTGATTTAATTATAAATCGTCAATCGAAAATCTGAAATCGAAAATTTCCACGCCGAGGTAGCTCAGTGGTAGAGCAAATGACTGAAAATCATTGTGTCGTGAGTCCGATTCTCACCCTCGGCACCATTATCAATCTTCAATTTTCAATTACGAATTACGAATTTAAAATTCGTAATTGATAATTCGTAATTTTTAATTGAATCCGGGCTGTCGTATACCGGTAGTACGTCTGCTTTGGGAGCAGATAGACTGGGTTCAATTCCCAGCAGCCCGACAAAATTTCATAAGACATTCTTGCCTTAGGAAATTTTTGTTAGGTTGTTGGGGTTAACGAAACCAGAGTTGAAGGGTGGGGCTTCCGCCCCTTCAATTCCCAGCCCGCCTCGCGTCGACGAGCTCCGCGAGTCGAGGCGGGCAGCCCGACCAGTCGAAGGGTTATGGGTTTCAGCCCAAGGCCGACCAGCCTCGGGCTGGCAATTCCCAGCAGCCCGACCAAAATTGAACTGGCATCAATAGTATGGTATGATAGTAATATGCAACCATTGTATTTAAAAGAAAAAGTTATAGAGTTAAGAAAAAAGGGTTACTCCTATAGCTTAATAGAACAAAAACTTGGCGTGAGTAACAGTACTTTAAGTGATTGGTTAAAAGATATCCCCTTTAATCCTAATAAGACCGTTTTAAGAAGAATAAAAAATGGTCCTTCCGTGTCGGGACGAATAAGGCATAATTTAAAAGTAAAAAATGTAATAGAAATAAAAAAAATAGCAAAAAGAGAACTAGGAGAGATAACTAAACGCGACTTATGGCTCTTGGGATTAGGATTATACCTCGGCGAGGGTTCAAAAACTTATGAAATGGTTAGAATAATTAATTCAAACCCGCAAATAATTAAATTAGCCGTGAAATGGTTTAAAGAAATTTGCCAATTAAAAAAAGCCAACATCACAATTGCTCTTCATCTTTACCCTGATAATAATATAGATGAGTGTATAAAATATTGGCAAAAAGAAACTAATTTACCATTGACACAGTTTAGAAAGACCCAAATTGATAAAAGGATAAACAAATCAAATAGAAGAAAAAATAAATTGCCTTATGGAACAGCGCATTTAACCATAATAAGTAATGGCAATCCTAATTTAGGCGTTAGATTACATCGTAGAATAATGGGCTGGATGGAAAATATATATGAAAAAACTTAGGCGGGCATAATATAATGGTTATTATATCAGTTTTCCAAACTGATAATACGGGTTCGATTCCCGTTACCCGCTCCACGAATAGAATACACAAAGTCGGTACTTAGGTATCGGCTTTTTGTGTATCTATGGGCAAAAAATTAATTTTGGTTCCTTGCTCGAGCTCTGATATTTTGAGGCTGAATTTATCCGGGTTGACAGCCAGTTGCCCAAAATCATTATTTTTTGGTTCCAAGCAGTCAATCGCTGACTGCAATTCCGAGGGGCTTAGATGGGCATATCTCATGGTTGTCATAATATTGCTATGACCTAATAATTCCTGGATCGCTTTCAGCGAAATGTTTTTTTGCGCCAAATGCGAGGCAAAGGTGTGCCTTAGCGTGTGCCAGCCTATCTCTCTTAATTTAGACCGCCTACACGCTCTATAAAGAGCTTTACAGCAAGGAATCTGTTTCTTAGGGGTTCCGTCCTGGTTCGTAAAAACGAAGCCGGATTTTTGGCTTCTCCGAGAAAGCATTTCGCAAAGCTCTCCAGACAAGGGAATATGCCTGGTCCGGTTGCTCTTGGTACTTCCCATTAGCCCTCTTGAGATTGACTTGCTGACCGAAAGCATTTTCCTGTCTAAATCCACATCCTGCCAATCCAGGGCGATAATTTCGCCAAAACGAAGCCCGGTTCTTAAAGCCAGCAAGATCATTTCTTTAATAATGCCGATTGCGCCACTAAGCAAAATTTCACATTCGCTTTCCGACAAATAATCATGGTGCAGCGGCTTTAATTTTAACAGCCTGATTCTCGGCCGGTCTTCAATAAATTTCCATTCTCTCGCCGTGTCCAAGCATTTATTTAAGACCGCCAAATGGTTATTGATAGTCTTGTTATTCAAGCCGGATTGGATTTTTTTACTTTTGTATTCTTCCGTTTTTTGGCTTTGAATTTTTGAGAGCTCCATTTTTCCGAAAAAGGGTAGAAGATGAACACGCAAAATACTTTCCTTGCTCATAACTTCCGAATATTTATTATTATTCTTAACATAAACTTCAAGCCATTCTTTGGAAAATTTCTCAAAAGTTATCTCGCCTTTGTCTTCCCGATTTTCAAGATTTTCACCCTTGACCAGCCTTTGCCTTAAGAGCGACTCGTAATCTTTCGCCCCCTCTTTGGAATTGACCGGACTTCGTTTCCTGTATCTCATGCCGTTAAATTGAAAATCAGCCCACCAAGATTTTTTCATTTTTCTTATGCTCATATCTTATTCTACCGGCTCAATACGACTTTGATCGAGATAACTAAAAATATCTTTTTCCGTAAACCTAATACAACCTTTTATTTTGTAAAAGGGAATTTTTCTAGTTTCAACCAATCTGTATATCGTAATTTTGGAGACTGATAAAATTTCAGCCACTTGATTGATTGTATATAATTTTACGATTGTATTGACGCCGGTCATTTAATTGTTAATGAGCAATATAGGAGCGCGGCAGCTTCGGCCGCGCCTTGTCTATATCACTCTATCATTTTTAAGAATTCTTTAATAGTTTAATCCATAATCTAGCGATGATATCGCCCGGGCATTTCTTCGCGGGGCATAATCAGCCATTCGGAGGCGGTAATCTGATTTTTCCATTGTAGACAAAGGCACCAAATCGCAAAGAATTGATTTTAAAGATGTTCCGTGGTCGCTCTTTTGGCTTCCTTGGCTTTTTTAAATCGTTTGGCTATTTCTTGTCTTTGCTCGTCCGTCAGATTTCTTTTTTTACATTCCGCTGGCCGTTTGCCAAAGCGATAGGGGTGCAGAGCGCAAAGGGTTGACTGTACGCCATCGCAAGGGCACAGCTTTACTTCTTTGGCGCTGCCGCACATGCAGTCAAGGCATTTCAGCCGAGCAGATTTTATTGGAGAGAAATATTTTTTATTGTCCATAGAAACAATTTTATTTAGATCAAGCATTTCCACCGCCTCCGCGTTCCCGGCAAGACAAGGCTGGCGTGAGGCGGTGGGCACGAACGCCGGCAACGAAACGAAAATGCCGAGAATAAAGAACGGTCGTCTAATGAGTTGAAATTTATTTTTAAAGGCCTTCGCTTTTTCGCGATTACGCGAAAACGGCCTTTAAAAATAAATTTCGCTCAATTGGTAAGTTAAAGCGTGAATGGCAGAAAAGGTTTGAGCGCGTCCGGCGGCGGGCGTGCGCCTAACTCGATTTTTTAAGACGCCTCTGAAAGTCGTCGTAAAAAACAAGTTAGGCGACGCCCTTGAGCCTGCATCGCCAGGTTCGGCGTGTCGTGGCGCGAAATTAAATGCCGTGAATTGGAGTGGTCGGGCGAAGTTCCACGTTGACGGCAGAAAGCGAAAATTGAAAAACGAAAACTTTAACCGGGCGAAAAAGCGGCCGGGTAAAATGAACGAAAACCGTCGCGATTTTTTAGTAAAAAAATGCAACAGTTTTCGCCCCGCCGCTTTTTCGAAGGAATATCTTTTCGTTTTTCAGTTTTCGCTTACTGCCTGCGTGGATGGCACGATAAATGCCGAGAGGGAAGAGTGCTCGGAAGTTGCGGGCGGGATAGAGTTAGTGCGGCTCGCCTGGTTATTGCTCCGCCCGCCTGAATTATCAATGTGCGAATTAAACGCCTTGTTGTGGATTAACACCATTTTTACATGGCATTTACATTCACCTGGCGCAGGAAGCCGCCATTTCCGATGGTGCGAATTCCGGCCATATGTCCGGACGCGCGGACAGAGTCATGTTTGCGACAGGTTCTTTTAAGGGCGGAAAAGAAAAAGTTTTGTCTCTGTTCGTTTTTTGTTCGTATTCATTACTTCCGCAATTTTTTGTTTTAAAGTTCGATTTTATTTTTCCGTTCGTTTTTCGCTCGTCAATAGTCAGTTTAATTAGCAGGGGGAGTACTTAATCAACTAAGCTCTTAGCTAATTACGTTCTTTCTTAGGTTAGAACGTTCTTAGTAAAATCAGAAAGAAGTTCGTTCTTAGTAAAAACACGCTCTTAGAAAAGTAAGTCCTTAGTGAATTATGTTCTTAGACAGAACATTCTTAGTAAAATTAGGAAAGTACGTCCTTAGTGAAATACGTTATAAAATAGTACGTTCTTAGTTTTATAAGTTTTAGTTTAATTAAATTCAACTAGCTAACTAAGTCTGTTTCATGACGCTAAAATTTTTGGCGGAGCGATTATTTCTTTTTCTTTGTATTCCAGGAGATCGCCCGCAATTCCTGGAGCGTGCATTCGTAGCCTTTTGGCTCTTTGCGGTATAATTTGCATTCCGGCATGCAACACATTTGTCCATTAGGCCCGGACATGAAAGGGCACAGCTTTTCTTCGCCATTGGCTCGTTGCTCGCGGTCTTGGTTTTCTAAACCGTCCGCGTTTTCTTCGTGATTAGAATTTGACATAGGTTTCTTGGCTCGAAGCATGAAAAATTAATTTTTTTCTTATGCTTCAAACTTAATTACGAGAGTATCATAACAAATTATCCAGGAATGAAAAGAGCTAATATTACGCAAAAAGGGGGATTTTAATCATCAAATTAAAATCCCCCATGAAACTGTTTTATGTTAGCCGTAAATCTAAGGTTTTAATTTCTTAAATTTATCTGTTTAAGCGCTTTTTTTAAGATTTTTTTGTTGGTTAATATTTTGCCTTTTTAATTTTTTTTCTTGGACAAAAAAAAGAAGGACTTTAATGTTCTAATTAAAATCCCCCTCTTAAGATAGACCGGCTTAAAACCTTATATTTTCACTGGTTTCTCTATTCGCAACCCGTCCGGCTGCCTGGTTTGCTTTCTGTATGCCTTTCTTCTTTCTTTCATTTGTTTTGAGGTAAGTCCCTCTATGTTCTTGTCTTTCAATTTGGCGTTAATTTCATCGACGGTTAATCTTTTATTAAATCCATCGGTTATAATTTTATCAGCCTCACGGCTAGTGTATGCCTTTTCACTATTAATATAGCTATGTTTTTCTTTATATTCTTTTTGCTTTGTTATTACTAAGTCCCACATTAAAATCAGATCGTTCAGTTCCGTAAGTTCGTTCAATCGCAATACCAAGCAGTCATTATCTATGGTCGGCAGATAATATTTATATAAAATTGACTGTTGGCATTCCAGGATTTTTTTCTCAGGAACATGGAAAAAAATTGCCGCGATAACACTGCTCCACAACAAAGGGTTCACCTTGATACGCTGAAAAAGTATAAGTGAACCCTTCATGAGGTTATCTATTGCTTCTTTTAAAAATTTATCATTATTAATATTCAGTTTTTCTCCTTTTGGCCTGACCATTCCGTTTCGCTGGAAGGCGCTATCGGCATATTTTTCTAAAACGATATTCCATTTTGCAATGCTTTCATCAGTTTCTGCAATTTTAGCTTCTTGGCGTAATTGATTCAGCCATTTTTCTTTTAGAAAATTAACTAAATTTTCAATATCTTTTATCTCCGCGACTTCTTTTTCTTCGTATATATTTTTATCAATGCCGTATCGCTCTCTCGCTAAACATATTTTTTCTTCTACAATAAAATCACCGCAAATTTTTGCTATGTTGTTTCTTATGTTTTTTAGAGCTCTTTTTTTGGCTCCTTTCTTTGTTTTAAAACGATTTTTCATATGTTTCAATTTTAGTCTAATTTATCTATAATTATACTACAATAGCAGTGTTCAATCAACGAAAGTTTATTTGCTTATACTGGGAGGGTTGATTTCCTGCGTGAGCGGTTCCTGCCTGCTAAAAAGTTGCTAATTTTCCGAAAAAGGTATAAATTTTAAGTAAAGAGAGCTATTGTTAAACTCGCTTAATTTAAGCATTTCTAAAATTTTTATGAGCCAAATAGTTAATAAATTTATACAAAAAGTTTCCGAACAGAACAAAACCGGGCATGCCCGCGAGCATGCTTATCGCCCGGCCTTACAGGAACTTTTTAAAGAGATCACTGGCTTGAAAATAGTAAACGAGCCGAAATGGAGCGAATACGGCGCGCCTGATTTTGTATTTATAAATAAAAACATAGTTACTGCTTATGCCGAGGCCAAAGATTTACCCGTTTCGTTGCAAGATGTTGAAAAAGGCGAGCAAATGGCGCGTTATTACGGCTACTCAAATTTAATTTTAACCAATTGCCTCGAATTTCGTTTTTATAAAAATGGCCAGCAATGTGTTCCGGCAGTGGTTATCGCAAAATTAAAAAACGAGAATATAGAAGTTGATGAATCAAATTATCAGCTGCTAGAGGATACGATCAAGGATTTTATAAAAGATTCAAAAGAGCCGATTAAATCAGGCGTGCATTTAGCTAAAGTCATGGCGGGCAAAGCGCGCCGCATTCGTGATAATATTAAAGTCTATTTAAAAAATAAAGATGATAAAGAGAACAATGCTCTTTTGGCAGTATATAATGTAATTAAAAAGTTATTATTAGCCGATTTGGATTATGATAAATTCGCTGATTTATACGCTCAAACCGTAGTCTATGGATTGTTCGCCGCCCGTTACCACGACGAAACGCCGGATAATTTTACTCGTCAGGAAGCGCGTGATTTAGTGCCAGCATCTAATCCATTTCTTAGAGAATTTTTTGATCACATAGCCGGAGCATCTTTTGATAAACGGATAGAATTTATAGTAAATGAATTGTGCGAAGAATTTACTCACGCCGATGTGCAAGCGATTGTCCATAATTATTATAATGTTGAAAAAGATTCAAGCCGCGATCCGATTATCCATTTTTATGAAGATTTTTTGCAGGAATACGACGCCACTGAACGCAAAAAAATGGGAGTTTTTTATACTCCTTTGCCGGTAGTACGGTTTATCGTGCGCTCAATAGACGATATTCTAAAAAAGGATTTCGGCTTAAAAGGTTTAATTGATTCTTCTAAAATTGAAGCCACCAGGTTAGTGCAAGGTAAAAAAGTAAAACAGCAGATTCATAAAGTTCAGATTTTAGATCCGGCAACCGGCACAGGCACCTTTTTAAATGAAACTATTTTATATCTAAAAAATCAGTTTATTGGCCAGGAGGGTCGTTGGCCGGCTTATATTCAAGAAGATTTACTGCCGCGCCTACACGGGTTTGAGTTAATGATGGCTTCATATACTATCGCTCATTTGAAGCTATCAACAACTATCAAAGAATCAGGAGCCGACATAAAGGATTCAAGACTAAATGTATTTTTAACCAATTCCCTGAAAAAGGGAGAAAAATATGACGATACTCTTTTTGCTGGCCTGGGGTTAGATAAGGCTTTGACCGAAGAGTCGCGCATGGCTAATCAAGTAAAAAATGATTTGCCAATTATGGTAGTTTTAGGGAATCCGCCATATAATGTGAGCTCGCAGAATAAAGACGAATGGATAAGCGGATTAATAAAAGATTATAAAGAAGGTTTGGGCGAAAGAAAAATTAATTTAGATGATGATTATATAAAATTTATTCGCTTCGCTGAATATTTAATAGAAAAAAACGGCGAGGGGATAATCGGCATGATTACCAATAATTCTTATATTGACGGCATTACTCATCGCCAGATGCGCAAAAAATTATTAGAAACTTTTGACGATATTTATATCCTTGATTTGCACGGCAATTCAAAGAAAAAAGAAACCGCGCCCGACGGGAGCAAGGACGAAAATGTTTTTAACATCCAGCAAGGCGTGGCTATTGTAATTTTTGTTCGCACATCAGAAAAGAAAAAAGGTTTAGGCAAAATTTGGCATACGGAATTATACGGCAGGCGTGTAGATAAATTTACCGCGCTTGACAATTCAGATATAAAAAAGATTAAATGGCAAAAAATTGATTATAAAGAGCCGTATTATTTTTTTGTACCGAAAGATTTCGGGGCGAGCGTGGAGTATGAGGAAGGATTTAAAATTGATGAACTATTTCCAATTTCAAATTCTGGCGTAAAGACAGATCGAGATACATTGTTTATTGATATGAGCAAAAATGTTTTGAAACAAAGAATGCAGAAATTACTTTCTGGAGATTATGATGAAATTTTTAAGAAAGAATATCGCGTTATTGACTCGGGTAGTTATAAGTTGACCGAGAAACTGAAAGGTAAAATTTTTGAGGAGATTTATATTCAACCGGTTCAATACCGGCCGTTTGATTACCAATGGATTTATTATAATGCCGAGCTTGTCAGTCGGTCAGGTTTTGTGGCCTTTAAACATATTTTTCAGAAAGAAAATATATTACTTTTAACGAGTCGATCTATACCACCTAACCAGAATTTTGATCGAGTACTCGTGTCAAAGGATATAGCCGATATCCATTCAGCAAGTGATCAAACATATGCTTTTCCGCTTTATCTCTATGCGGACGACGGCGCTCGTATTCCTAATTTAAAGAAAGAAATTGTTGGTGAAATAGAAAAAATTACTGGCAAAGTTGATCCGGAAAATATATTGGATTATATCTATGCGGTTTTGCATTCCCCGATCTATCGAGAAAAATATAAGGAATTTTTAAAGATTGATTTTCCTCGGGTGCCATATCCTGGCGATAAAGATAAATTTAAAAAATTAGTCGCGCTCGGCCACGAATTAAGGGAGTTGCATTTATTAGAGTCTCCGAAATTGAATAATTTTATTACCACTTTCCCCGAGGCGGGAAGCGATACGATTGAGAAAAAATTTATAAAATATAAAAACGAAAAAGTTTATATTAACGATTCTCAATATTTCGGCGGCGTGCCCGAATCGGCCTGGAATTATTATATCGGTGGCTACCAGCCGGCGCAAAAATGGCTTAAGGATCGCCAAAGCCGAAAATTATCTAATGACGATATCGAGCATTATCAAAAGATGATAGTGGCGTTGACGGAGACGGGGAGGATTATGAAGGAAATTGATGAGCGGGTTTAAAGGCTCAATAAGTTAAAGAAGGAGAAAAATAATTTTATTAGCAATTGGTAATTGATTAATTTTTTTGATATATTAAAAATGTTAGATTTAAGACCAAAAATTGTATATTTATTCGGAGCTGGGGCGACGCATGCCGAATTATCTAATATTGTTAAGGAAAAAGAGGTTGCCCCTAAGTTTTTAAAGGATAACGGACTGTTAATGGCAGAAGTTTCAAGAAGGGTAACAAAAAAAGCAAAAAGTCAAAATTTTTTTAAAAGCATCAAGATGTTTTCTGTACCTCAGGGATCGTCAAATATAGAACTATTGATTAGTTTAATAGAGAATAATGCAAATAAAATTTTACAAAGTTCAAAAATAACCTCGGGACTGAAGAAGTTAGTTAGAAAAGATATTGAGAGAGTGTTAAAAAATAATTTATCAAAAAACTTTTACTTGTATAAGGCCTTGCTGGAGTTGGACAAAGCAAATAAAGATACAGAGGAAATTTTAGGTTATATTTCGTTAAACTACGATACTGTTCTTGATCAGGCTTACTGCGAAATATTGTCATCAAAAAAACCAAACTATTGTATTTCACCTTTAGAAAAAGTCACCCACAAGACAAAAAATAGTAACCCTTTTTTATTAAAACTTCATGGGTCTTTCCGTTGGGTTGGTTATTCTAAAATTACAAAAATACCCATTATCCCTCTGGGTGTAAATAAAAATTATTTACAACTCCCTTATAGTTTTATATGGGGCTACGCTCACGAAATATTAAAAAAATGCGATATACTTCGCATAATAGGTTGTTCTTTGAACCAAAATGATTCCCAATTAATTGATTTATTATTTAAAGCCCATTTGCACAAAAAAGATTCTTTCGAAATTCACGTTATTGACTTTGACGAAAATGGACAAAGAATTAAAGGTGACTATGAATTTTTTCCTAAAATTAAAACTTTTAGTGAAATTTTTGGATCAAAATATGATAATTCCAATACTAAAATAATTAATGAATCATTTCAAAACTGGTTGAAGTATAAAGCCGCAGAGCTTAGTGAAGATAAAATAAATGAGACAAAGTATTTAAAAAAATTGATAAAATAAACTATGCCAAAATCTATTATTAAAAATGACGATAAAAGAGAGCTCCAGACCATTTCGATTAAGGATTTTATTGATAATTATTCTTATAAGATAGATATGGATGCGGACTATCAAAGAGATAAAATTTGGTCTCTTGATCAACGAAAAGAATTGTTGGATTCAATAATAGAAAATATTGATATTCCAAAGATATACCTCGCAGAAGTAAAAAAGAATAAGGAGTTTGAATTTGAGTGCATTGATGGAAAGCAGCGTATGGTTACTCTGCTTAATTTTTTTAAACCAGAACCAACAGATGCAACTTTAACAGTAACTATTGTATCCAAAACTTATACTTACGAGCAACTACAAAAAAGCCATCAGGAATATGCTAAACAAATGGAAAATTACAAATTACACTTTTTGATTTATCAAAAAGATTTTTTTGAAGAAAGGACTGATGACTTTATAAATAAAATTTTTCGAAGGTTACAATTAGGGATAAGATTAAACGCAGGGGAAACCTTGAAATCTTATACCGGCACTATCAGAAATTTTATCTTTAAGGAAATTAGTGGAAATGGACCATTTTTAAAAAATACTGGATTGTCTATGAGGAGATATCAAAAAGAATTAGCCTTGGCTCAAATTTGTTATAATTCATTTACTAAAAATATAGATAAGGAAGCAAAATTTTTGAGAGCCAGGACTTCAGACATAGAAAAATTTTTTGAGTCAAACTCAAATTTAAAAAATAATGACAAAAATTTATCGCGCATAAAAAATGTTCTTGATATTATGGATACTGCATTTGGGAAAAAGGCAGAAAATCTTTCAGGCAGAGCAGCAATAGTGTCAGCTTATTTGTATATAGAAAATTTATACATAAATAAAAAACAAAAACTTATACCAGTTTTTGTTAAATTTTATCTCCAGCTTTTAAATAGAATTAAAGAAAATATGCAACTTATTCGCCATGAATGGGCTCAACCAAATAATAGAGATATAATGGACGGGTTTCAAAAATATATTTTACAAGCTTCAGTTGAACCTTCTTCAATTCGGAAAAGGAACGAATTTTTAGAAAAAGCCTTTGAGTATTATTTGAAAAAATCTAAAATAATTGGAGACAAATAACTCACGTCTTTTCCCAAATAATTATACTCTCTCTCGACGGTTTCCTCTTAAATTTACCCATTTGTTGGGCACTATTGCCCCTATATCTTGCTGTGAGTACCGCTTCTGTAGATAATCCGGCTTGCTCACCAATTCGTGCAAGTATTTGATCAACCGGAATACTTACTCCGCCAAAACGGACGTTACTTACTACCAGGGCAATTTTTCCTCCTACTTTTAAATGCTTCTGCATTTGGCATAACGACAAATACATATCTTCAAAATAACCATCAATCATCTCCGGAACTTTTGAATTATTTAAACCAGCCTTTTTTATTTTTGTAACTAATTTATTGATAATCTCCGGTTTTTTATAACCGTCGGCTTTAAATCGTTTTTTAGCTTCGACATGAGATCTTAATGTATCATATCTGACTTGCTTTAATTCCTTATTATTTTTAACAAAATCGAATATCATCTCTAGCCCGTATATTCTTGTGTAATCATGCCTATTCGGATAAGGCGGGGAAGTAATTATTGCATCGAATTTTTTTCTCGCTGAAAATTTTCTTGAATCTGATAATTGGGCGTCCACTTTTACTTTATTAAATTTTAACCCACCATTAAATTTTACGACATCATTAATCATCGTCTCAATTTTTGATAAAAATCTTGGGGCCACCTCTTTTGCAGAGACATTTTTTTCAACAACTCTCAAGAAACCACCCGCCTTTTGTGTGTTACTTACTGATTCAAGGATACCTAGCAGGCCAAGCATGTAAAAATCCCTTATCTCAATAACTTTAATTTGATTAATTTTGAATTTTAAATCAAGCAACTCGTTTTTGACGCTACTGCTAAAAGCTTTATTCATGATTCCAATATCCGGTAAACTATTTTTTGTCGGCGCCGATTCAAAGTTACCGCTAAATTTTTTTAGCTGCTCTCTTAATTTATCCGGGTTGTAATTTCTCGTTTTAACGTTAGATAAAAAAACTGAAAAAGGAAGTATGTCAATTCCTTTTGAATTAATGCCTAGTTCTTTGCAGGCAAGCAATGTGGTTCCGCCACCGCTAAAAGGATCAAGAACCCACGAGTCCTCACCCAGATTAAATTTTTTGACTAGCCTCTCAACCAACTCTTTTGAGTAGCTGTGTTTAAAAGCATGCCAATTGTATATTGGATTATTACGATCTCTGACTGGAGAGATCAGAGATTCGTATTTAGTGGTCTTTGTGACTCGGGGAAGTGTTGTCATATAGACCAAATTTAGTAAAAACTAAATTATAAAATCAGCGTAGTGAAAAATTTATATAAAATAAATTTATTTTGGTAATAAAAAATCTCGTAGCGAATTTACGCACAAAAAATTTCGTCACGCTTGGCATGGTTTTTGAAGAAAGTTGAGTTATCTGTTGATTAGATTTTACCATATTTATGCAGTTGTAATCAAGAATTTTCCAGTAGATATAAAATAATGCTAACTTCAGCATTATTTTTTTAATATGCTTGACATAAAGGTTGTTTTATGATAGCGTATATAGTCAGTCAAGAAATGCCCTGACGACTATCAAAAAATAGATTTTGGCATTAAACAAGCACATTGCACAATCAACTCAGCGCTTAATCGCGCTGGAAACTACAAACATACAAATGAAAATCAAGAAAACGACGACGGAACAACACTGCGGCTCAATTCCCCTGGAAGGCTGGAATAATGTAGTTGAGGCTCTCATTGCCTATGACTCCGGCCTGCTTACAAGCTCCCGGGCTACCCAAGATAATCTCAAAGAGGCCATAGGGCAACAAGGCGGGGTGGTTGGACTCGGTCTGCTCTCTGCAGTCACTGCGAAAGTGTCATCAGGTAGCGGATTTGTTACCAACCTGTTGTCCGAAGCCCAAAAGGCTCTTAAGACGCAAGATCGGTGGCACCGCTCCTACGACTATGACGCGATGGGCACATCCTTTTTCAAGTCGAGCGTCGACATCGAGGTCATCGACCGGAAAAAGCAAATCTTCACCCTCGGCATCAACGCTGCCTATGTCGGCGACAAGCCCGAGGAAGATTTAGCCAAGTATCTCGGTGTCCAGCGGGCACTACACTCGAGCACGGTAATCGTTCAAACTGACCGATTGCCAGGCGACCGTTTCAGTTTCGATTTCGAGGCAATCCTGCGCAAGCTGAATGGATTTCTTGGAGCGAAAAAACTGACGGGCGAAGAAGTCGTTAAAGCCATGCTGGAAACAGACCGATATGGCGAGAGCAAGTCGTCGTTTGTCCTCAAGGACGAGGGCGGCTTAACGGTTTCGCTGGCACCAGGTCGGGTCGAAGGGCGATTCAAATACGCGCAAGGGGGCAAGAAGACCGACACCTGGGAATCTAAGGGTGCCAACCTTTCCGGCCTGCTCGCTGATTCGTATGAGCACTAAGGCCAAAAAGATGAGCCGTCTTTCACGGTGACCATCTCTCGTCCGAACCCCAAAGGTTATGGAAGCACACCAATCTGGCAACCAGAAGAGAAAGAGCGAGTCAAAGCTCTGACCGACCAGATTGCTCAAGCATTTCGGTGAACCAACAAGTTCACAACACCCACCGGCAGGAAAACCTGTTTCGGTGGGTTTTCTTTTTATGTCAGTAATTATAATCTCATTGCTTTCAGACCTTCACCACTTCCCCTATATTGCTTAGCGGCACAAAATTGCGACGCTATTTTGACAAAGAAGTGATGAAAGTTGAATCCGCTATTACAGTATTTACCCTGCGGTTGACAGCCGGTTGCCCAAAAAGAGATAAAAATTGACGAATGAGATAAATTTAGATAAAATTAGATTAATCAATTCATCTCTTATATAAGCAGAAATTCCGATTTTACTGGGTTTTTGTTTTATTGCTGAAGTGGGTTCGATTCCCGTTACCCGCTCATATTGACATTTTAACTAAATTAAGCTAAGATAAAACCACTTTATTTTATAAAAACTTTAATTTTATTTTTATCAATTTTTTAAATTTAGAAATTGTTTAAAAATTAAAAATTAAAAATTAAAAATTTATACTATGTTAATCATCAGACTCGCGAGAATCGGCAAAAAAAATAAGCCACTCTATCGCCTGGTTATCTCACAAAAGCAGAAAGACCTTTATGGCACCTCCTTGGAAATCCTGGGCTCGTACAACCCGCACGCTAAAACCTTAAAAGCCAACAATGAAAAAATAAAATATTGGCTGTCTAGGGGCGCCGGCATGTCCCCCACCGTCAACAATCTGCTGATCGAGAAAAAAATCATTGAAGGCAAAAAGGTAAAAGCCACCAGAAACAGAAAACCCAAAGAAGCCGCGGCCGAAACCAAACCTGCCTCGCCGGCAGGCGGGCCGGCGGAAGCCAAAGCCGAATCAGCTAAACCGGAAGCGGAGAAAACCGAAGCTAAAAAGGCCGAAGCGGCCGCGAAATAAGCTAATGGGCAAAAGCTTATCTTGACAAACGTATTATTTGTGTTAAAATGAAACAATCCCGGATAGGGAATTAATAATTAAGAGATCTTTCACACCTGACAACTAAAACTTAAGTCAGTTTTGAAAGAAAAAGAAAACTATGGCTGCTAAAGCATCCGATCAAGCGTTCTTGGAGACTATTGCTCAAGCTGTCGTTTCCAACCCAGACGCGGTAAAAGTGGAAAGAACGGTAGACGAAATGGGGGTATTATTGACCCTCAAAGTTGACCCGGCTGACATGGGCTACATCATCGGCCGCAAAGGTCAGACCGCTCAAGCCATCCGAACTTTGTTAAAGATCGTTGGCGCAAAAAATAATGCTCGCGTAAACCTAAAAATTTACGAGCCAGAAGGATCTCAAAGACCGGCCAGGACCGAAAGACGCGAAAGCGCCGGTATTGACACCTCCTCTGTTGATGATTTAAAGATCTAACTTCCGTCTGTCATTGCGGCCTCCGAGCCGCAATCCATTACCTTGAAATATTAGATATAACAAAAAGCCACAACTATTTTAGTCAGTGGCTTTTTGTTGTAAGGACAGGTCGCGACCTGTCCTTACCGCCCAAACATATGACTTTTCACATCATCACAATTTTTCCCAAAATTTTTGACTCTTATCTTAATGAGTCTATCATTAAGCGCGCGCTCAAGAATAATTTGATAGACATTAAAGTCCATAATCTGCGCGACTGGACAACTGATAAACATAAAACCGTGGACGATGCGCCGTTCGGCGGCGGCGCCGGCATGGTTATGAAAATTGAGCCGCTGTATAAAGCAATTAAAGAAATTGAAGCAAGGATAAGGAATAAGGAATCAGGGAAAAAATCCAAAAAAAAATTCCCTAATTCTAAATTCCTAATTCCTAATTCCAAAATCGTTTTACTATCAGCTAAAGGCAAGGTCTGGAACCAACAAAAGGCAAAATCATTCTCCCGTTTAGACAATGTAATTCTCATCTGCGGACGCTACGAGGGGGTGGATGAAAGGATTACCAAATTTATTGACGCGGAAATTTCCATCGGTGATTATGTCCTGACCGGCGGCGAAATCGGCGCCCTGGCCATGATTGATTCCATTGCCAGACTTCTGCCCGGAGCCCTGGGCAATGCCGACAGCGCTAAAAATGAGTCGCACACTATCCCAGGAGTCCTAGAGCATCCGCAATATACCAGGCCGGAAATTTTCAAAACTACCCCCTTGATAAAGGGGCCCGCCTGCCATTGCGACCCGCCCGACATGCTTCGCCTGTCGAAGCGGGCAGGGGCACGAGCGGGCAGGGTTAGGGGGATTAAATCCAAGTCTTATCGCGTACCGAAAATATTATTATCAGGCAATCATAAAAAAATTGAAGAGTGGCGGAAAAAACATAGCAAACGCACTTCTACCCCCTTGATAAAGGGGGACTAAGGGGGATTCTCCATTTATTTTACCTAATTTTAGCCATAAAAAAGTCAATTCCCTACTAAATCGTGCTGGGGGATTGACTTTTTTTAAATTTTATGCTATGATAATAAGTTATCATTACAATACTTTGAGCCTTTATTCCTCCCTCTTGACCTGTCTATTATTAGATAGGCCAAGGGTGAGGAATTAGGGTTCAAATAATGGATTGAACCTTGAAAATTAGAAAACGAAAACAAGAGAAAGAAAGAGAAATCTATGGCAAAGACAACATCGACGGGAGTGCCACCTGCGCCCGCGCCTGCGCCTGCACCAGGGGCCGCACCAGCAGCTCCACTAGCACCAGCCGGCGCACAGCCAGCAGTAGCACCAACAACTGCACCACTGCAAGCAACGCCACCCACGATCCACAACCCTGTGATAATGCAAGTTTTTCCAAGCTGGCTGCCAAGTGGAGATGTCAACATCTTCACGCGCATCCTGGCGGGAAGCAAAATGGGTATAAAGGGCGCAACGGTGCAATATATCTGGCAAGGTGAATCAACTCCGGAGACAACAGATAAAGACGGATTTACCAGACACCCGCTCACTATCTCTCCGCTAGAACCAGATGATCCTGCGAATGACAAACTAACTGCCTTCGTTAGTGGTATTGAAGAGTCGGCGGCTATGAACTTCCGGAAACCGCTAACAAAATCGCCAGAACAGAAAAGAAAGGATCTTAAGAACAACTGCATAGCCATGTGGGCTATCCTGGTAATTTCGGCGATTTGGGTCGTCTTCTCGATCCAAGTTTACAGACATGGCTTCGGACAACCGCTGATGAGTTTACGCAGGACCCAGCTCACCGAACAACAAAAGTTGCTCAACGAAACGCCTGGAGTCAAAGGCAGTTTCCTAGAAGTCGGAAAGGATGAACCCGTGCCTTTCGAAGAACGGTGGCAAAAGCCAACTCTTCTGGGCTTACTGTGCCTGACTATATGTGTCTTGGGCTACGGTATCCTCTCTCTTCGAGAGGAGGTGGCGGATATTCTGAAACAGAGTATTCAGAAAGTCATGAACAGGTGGGGATACAAAACGGTTGTTAGTGACCCGATCTTAAGTCAAATCATGGAATATCTCGGAACCATAAAGATTGTGCGGAAGGAAGCCCCGGTCAATGCCGCCACCACCACAACCCCACAAACAGGTACTGGCGCTACAACTGATCAAGCGCTAACAACAACGTCATCCACAAGGATCTTCAAGCTAAGCTTGCTTGCTGATCTGATCGCAGAAATCTTGCCAAGGCTTCTGCGAAAACTCTTCATGGCATAAACCAAATAGCTAAGCATCATGAAAAAAAATCTAGTCTTCACCGGGACGGCCATTTTGGCAGCCTTCCTCTGTACAACGCTGCTAGGATGGTCATTCTGGCTCGTTTTGATTGCAACCGGGCTAGGAGCTATCACCCTGGCATTGTGCGAAAGCGAACAATACAAAAAGTATACGAAGTGGCCAACTCGTATACTGATTGGTTATGGATTGCTCTTGCTCGGCGGCTATTTGTTCTCGGGAACACTCCCACTCTCTAGGGGGGTGCTTTCCAGGGTAATTATCCGCCGAGATGCGCAAGTGGCCTTGCAGGCCAACGACGGTTTAGGCAAAGTGTCGACCGCCATCGCCACTAGGCTGGCCATAGAGGGTGAACTGCTGGCCACAAACGTCTATAAACTGCTGGCGACCAACGGACCGCCAGAAGACATCACCAACGCCCTGAAAGAGTTCAGGATTAGGTGGGCAACGATCAAGGCCGGCTTGGACCCAGTCCCCCCGCCCCCACCGCCAAAACCTGCCAAAGCGTCAAGCGTTGGCCCAACGCTCCCGGGCAAAACTCTAGAGGTAAATCTGACCAACGGTCAGGTCTACGCGGTTGACGACCTGCGCCAGGGTCAACACTGGCGCTACACTGCCTTCAACGGTGCCTTCAGCCATCGCATTGACAAGGGCGATGACTCGGCCTGTTGGAAAATGGTAGATAACAACCTGCCGTGGAACGCGGATTGCGCGGGCCAATTGCAGGTCAAGGCAGGGAACGTGCCGGTCAAAATGACCGTGAACATCGCTCCCTAATGTTCTTTGACTCAAAAAGGGGGTAGAATCATGCACTGCGTGAAACTACCCCTTTTATTTTTTTCCTGCTATAATATAAATATCTTACTTTTTATCTGTTATATTATATGTGGAATAAAATTACTATCTATTTTTTAATTTTACTATCAATCTTTATTTTATCCGCTCAAATCAGTTATGCGGACTGTTCTAACACGAGTCAAGGAAACAATACAAACACAGTGTGTCTGCCCAACCCCCTTACCGGCAACAATTCCAGCAAAGCCGTTCCCGAATTTCTGGGCCAAATCATTAACTACGCCATGGGCATCATCGGCTCATTGGCTTTAGTCATGTTCATCTACGGCGGCGCGGTCTGGATGCTGTCGCGGGGCAACCAAGAGCAGGTGGCTCAAGGCAAGAATATTATCATCTGGGCGGCCATGGGCTTGGCAATAATTTTCATGTCCTACGCTTTGATCAGATTCATCTTTACTGTTATCAGCGCAAGCACCTAGCCGGCATTTCACATCTCGTAGCTCGTATCTCGCATCTCATATCTCGTATCTCGCATCTCACATCTCAAAATTTCAAAAAACTTCCATTAGGAAGTTTTTTATTATGTTGTCATTGCGGGCTCCGACCCGCAATCCAGGTGCGAGCAGCAAAGACGTTTATACTAATGACTCTGGATCCCGGGTCAAGCCCGGGATGACATAAAAACGCGAGCTATGAGACTAACAGCGCCGCCCCAATCGCTCCCGCGTTCGCTCCCAGCTTGCCTTTGACGATCCTCACCTTTTTAGTTTCCGGATTTTTGATATACTGCCGCATGGCTCTTTTGGTAGTGGAAATAAACAGATCGCTTGACTCAACCGCGCCGCCGCCGATGATGATCAACTCCGGGTCCAGTAGATTCACCGCATTGGCCAAGGTGATGCCCAGATAATGGCCAAACTCCTGATAGGACTTTTCGGCCAAAATATCGCCACGATAAGCCTCTTCGGCCAAAGTGGCCGGATTATTTTGCGCCAGCTTATGATAGGCCTCTTCCAGCCTGATGCCCTCTTTATAATCAATTACCAGCCAGCCCGGGCCAATGCTGCCGCCATGGCTGCCTAAATAAATTTTGTCATTTAAAAGCCAGGCGCCGCCGATGCCGGTGCCGATGATGACGCCCAAAATATTATGATGTCTTTGGCCGGCGCCCAGTTTGGCTTCGGCGGTCAAAAAACAATGCGCGTCATTATCCATCTTAATGGTAGCCATGCCCAGACGAGCGGCCAGATTGACCGACAATTTCTGGCCATTAAGCAGCGGCAAATTGGGCGCATCCACTATCCTGTTCTCTTGATAATCCAATTCTGCGGCCACGGCCACGCCCACGCCTTTGATCGGTATTTTTTCTTTCTTAGCCCGATCTAAGAGCGGCTCTATCAAGGCCTTAAGCATAATCATGAAATGTTCCAGGTCGTCTTTCGGCGTAGCCAATAAATAGTCGGCCACCACATTCTTGCCGTCAAACAGCACCGCGCTCATTTTCGTGCCGCCGATGTCAACGCCGATGGTATGGGTTTTTGTTGGCTTGGTCATATATCTCATAATTGTCATCCCCGCGAAAGCGGGGATCCAGAAACTCCACGGACACTCAGCCTGGATTCCCGATAGCCTTCGGCTTCGGGAATGACAAAAAAATGATGCTCGCAATGACAATTAACTTTTCTCAAACAACGTCCTGGCGTAATCCCACACCTCCGGCCGCCCCTGCCCCATCTCCCAATACCACCATTCCACGCCCCAAAGATAAAATTCGCGGAAACCGGCCTGGCGGCTAAACTCAATAGTCTCTTTAAACTTCTTTAGATTCATGGTTTGATCGCGCTCCGCTTGCGGCAATTTTTGATAAGCTTCCCTGCCCCAAGGTTCGGCCTGTAATTCAATCACGATCCAATCTTTAGGATGGACAAACCAGCTCGCCAAGTTCTTTTTAAAACGAAAAAAGGCCGGAGTAATCGGATAATGGATATAACGCTTTAAAAACCCGGAATAAGTATTAAGGTACATGGTCGTGCCGAAAATATCGGCCCGCCCGGCGGCGCCCACCCAGATGGACAGTTCGCCGGAATCAGTGACAATAATCGGCCGCTTATCCAACTTACGAGTTAAAGCAATCTCTTGGTCTAAAAATTGTTTATCAAACTTCGGGCAATCGCCAAAATGAGATAAAAACGGCTCGTTCTCAATCTGCCAAGCAACAATTTGCTGATTGTCCCGATAGCGCTCAATCACCTTGGTTAAATATTCCAAAGTCCTGTCCTCAACTTGCGACTTGAACATCCCTTTGGTCCAGGAGGGAAAGTGGCATTCCGGCCAGCGCGGCAGCCTGGCGCCTGCGGCTAAAATAATTTTTACTTGGCGCTTAGACGCCTCATTAATCTGCCAATCCAAATCTTGCCAAAAAAAATTGCCCCGTTGGCCCTCGATTTCATCCCAATAGGCCGGCAGCCTGATTTTTTTTACTCCCAAATCGTCAAAAATTGACAGATAAACCTTCTGCCAGTCAAGCCCGAGATTCTGCGCCTGCTGTTTGGAAAAAGTTACTCCATATTCAAGCTCGCTCTGCCTATAGACATGCCCGCGGCTCATTAAAAAAATGAAGAACAGCAACAAAATCAAAATGGCAAAAAATGCCTTAATTTTTCTAAAGCCTTTAAACATAATTATCTCAACCGGCTAATTTCCCCTTAACCGCCGCTAGTGGCGTTATATAGCTGTTCAATCACGAAATTAGCTATGGCGAAAGCGCATAGAATTATCACCAAGCCGATGATTCCGGCGACCAGCATCTTTTTGGCTTCGCCAACCTTTTCTTCGCTGCCGCCGGACAGCATCCATTTAAAACCGGCGTACAAGATAATGATCACGGCCAAAATGCCCAAAAAGCCCAGAATATATCTGATAATATTGGACGCGACCAAGCGGGGGTCGCTAACGTTTTCTTCAGCCGGCAAACCGGAATTATTTTTTACATAATCTTTGCCATTTTGGCCTCCCCATAAAACATCAGAATTGTCCGCAAGAACCGGCAGCGCGGACGCGACGCTGAAATTCAGCGCCATCAATAGAGCGATTGAGCAGATAACGCTTTTAAAAAATCTTTGTTTCATAGATCACCTCGTTGTTTACGCGAAATAATTTCGCAATATTTTTTAATATTTAAAAACGGCTAATACTATATTTCGGGCGCGCCGGTAGTCGCGCCGTATATTTGGCTGATGACAAAATTGGCTATGATATAGGCTGACAAAATGATCACCAGGCCAATCACGCCGGCGATCAGCATTTTTTTCGCTCCGGAGACCGTTTCTTCGTTTCCTCCCGAGGTCATCCATTTAAAACCGGCGTATAGAATCAAAACCACGGAAATCAGCCCCAAGAACCCTAGAACAATCTTAATAATATCAACGACTATCATTCTGGCGTCTTTGGGCTGGCTCGTGCCATAAGCTTGCCCTACCTGTTCCAGGCCGCCTTGCTGCGCTTTGCTCCACCAATTCGCGCCGCCAGTATCGCCGGAATCTGCCAGATCGCTTTGCGCGGAGACAAAATTAATGCTTGTCAAATTGGCCATGCCGAAAATAATAAGCCCCAAAATCATTATCATTAAATTCGGCATTACCGCTTTTTTAGTCATAAACATATTATTTTGCTATAATATTATAATGCTAATACTACAAATGAATAACAAATAATACAAATAATTTTTGTAGTATTTGCATACTATTCGTAGTATTCGCATTATAATTATACCAAAAATTAACAAATTATGCAAAAACGCCAACTATGAATTTATCCGCTCAAGTTGCCCGCAACACCGTCATCCAAATAATCGGCAAAACGATCTCCGCCATATTGGGTCTTTTGGCCCTGGCCATAATGGCCAGATATCTGCGCGAAGCCGGTTTCGGCCAATACACCACCGTCATGACATTTTTATCATTCTTCGGAATTATGGCGGATTTCGGCTTGACTTTAATCACTTCGCAAATGATCAGCCAGCCAGGAGCCAAACAGGAAACTTTGCTAAATAACCTGTTCAGCTTGCGGCTGATTTCCGCCGTCTTTTTTTTAGGCTTGGCGCCGCTGGTGGTTTTTTTCTTTCCTTACGAACCGGTGGTTAAAATCGGCGTGGCCATAGCCGGCTTGTCTTTCTTTTTTGTCGCTTTAAACCAAATTTTGGTCGGTTTCTTCCAGAAAAACTTAACCATGGCGGTAGTTTCGGCCGCCGAGGTGATTAGCCGCGCAGTCCTTTTGGCCGGCATTATTTTGACCGCGTTCCTTAATTACGGACTTTTAAGCATTATGGCCGCCACCGTCGTCTCCAGCGCCGTAAGCTTTGTGATCCATTTCTGGATTTCCCGCCGCTATGTTAAGATCAAATGGCAAATTGATTTGGCCGTCTGGAGTGAAATTTTAAAAAAATCCTGGCCGCTCGGCCTGACTATTTTTTTGAATTTGATATATCTCCGCGCCGATATTCTGATTTTATCGCTTTTAAAAAGCCAAAATGAAGTTGGCATTTATGGCGCCACCTATAAAATAATCGACGTTTTGACCGCTCTGCCGTTCATGTTCGCCGGCTTGATTCTGCCAATTCTAAGCTTAGCCTGGGCTAAGCGCGACCATGGCCAATTCAACAAAGTCCTGCAAAAATCGCTTGACGCCATGTTTATTCTGGCCTTGCCCATGATTGCCGGCGCCCAAATAGTCGCGATGCCGCTGATGATCTTGGCGGCCGGAGATAGCTTCGCGGCCGCCGGCGGCGTTTTAAAAATTTTAATCTTGGCCATCGGTTTTATTTTTATCGGCTGTCTCTTCGCCCACGCGGTTATCGCTTTGGACAAGCAAAAAAATATTATAGGCGCTTACGCCTTTACGGCCGCAACGGCGCTGATTGGCTATTTAATCTTCATTCCGCTATATTCATACCAGGGAGCCGCCTGGGTCACCGTTTACAGTGAACTGTCTATCGCCTTATCTTCTTTGTATGTCGTGAAAAAATACAGTCATTACCGGCTTAATCTGAAGATTCTGTATAAAGCCTCCGCCGCCTCCTTAATAATGGCCATGATTGCTTATTTACTGCTTAACAAGCTGAATTTGATATTAACAATTTCTCTTTCCGGCCTGGTTTATTTCGTTTGCCTGTATTTATTCAAAGGCCTTACCAAAGAGGACCTAAAAATTTTCATTAATTGAGCAATGGATATTATGCCGGCGAAAATATTAGTTATAAATTCCTTGGCAGGAAAAAACTGCCTCTTAATAAACGCTTTTAAGGAAATGGAGCAAAAAGGATTCTCTTTTGCTTTGTGGTCGTCAAGAATGGAGCTTATCAGCCAATTTAAACAAAACCGCTGGCCGGCTAAAAAAATATACTTAGGCCCGAACTTGAACAGCGGTCTGAAGATTTTGTTATTTGCCTTCTGGCTGCCCTTGGCGCTGCCAAGCTTTTTTGTCCGCCTGGCATATTTAAAAATAAAACGCCGGGTTGGCGTAATCGTCTGCCTGAATTTCAATGAAAAAATTATCGCCGCCTTTTTAGCTAAAATTTTAAAAATCAAAATCGTTTGGCTTGAAGACCCGGGCTTGAATTACCAGCAAATTAATAAAATTGTATTTTTGCTTTACCGGCTTAGCCATCGCTTCGCTAAAATTATAGTTTTTAATAATTTCTCAAAACTGCAGCTGGCTAATCGGGGTTTTGACGCCGACTTAATAAATTGGGTTTCCCCGGGAGTAAAACTGAATCAATACCAAGAAGACATTTTTAACAGGCTGGCTGCTTTAAGCCAGGCTAATTTTCACCGTAAATATTTTACTGTCGGCATTATTACGACGCTCGACCAAAAACAAAAAATTGAAACCATTCTGCAGGCCGCGAAAAAATGCCTGCCGCTGATCCCCAATCTCCAGCTGATTATTATCGGCGAGGGCAAAGAGAGAAAAAACCTTTTATGGCTCTCTAAAAAGATGGAAATTGAAAACCTGGTTTGGCTGGTCGGAGCGCAGCAGCAGATAAAAAAATGGCTGGACAGTTTTGACGTCTTCTTGGCTTTAAGCGATCCGGCGAAACTCGACGATTACGGAAATATCATAGAAGCCATGGCTTCCGGCCTGCCCGTGCTTGGACCGCGCAATATCGGCCTGGAAGACCTGGTGGCTGAAAATAAAACCGGTTCGCTGATCGAATTGGACAATATAGAGATGCTGGCGCGGCAAATCATTAAATTGCACCAGGATAAAACTTTACGCCTGCATCTGGGCAAAAACGGGCGAGAACGCTCCGGCCGCCTTTTTACAATCAACCAGATGGCCGAAGCGCTGGAAAAAAACTTTGTATGAACATAAAAATAACAAAAAAAACCGCCGCGAACAGACTGGATAAATTTTTAGCCGGCGCCAGCAAGCTTTGGTCGAACCAACCGCCCTCTCGCAGCCAAATTCAAAAAATGATTGAAAAAAATATTATAAAAGTTAACGGCTCGCCTGCCGCCTCTCACTATAATCTTAAGCCCGGAGATGTGGTAAATATTCAAAAAAAACTGCTTAAAGAAAACCAAGCGGAAAAAAAAGAGGCGGAAAAATCCGCTCCGGGCCGCCAGCCGGAAATAATAGCTGAAACCGCTGAATTCATGGTTATTAACAAGCCGGCCGGCTTGGCGGCGCATGGAACGGCCGAGCGCAGCTTAGCCGATTGGCTGATAGCCAAATACCCAAAAAGCAAAACCGTGGGCGATGATCCGACGCGACCCGGCATTGTCCACCGCCTGGACAAAGACGTAAGCGGATTAATGGTGATCGCTAAAACCCAAGCCGCGTTTGATAGCTTAAAAAAGCAATTTCAGAGTCGGACCATAACCAAAGAATACACGGCGTTGGTCCATGGCCGAATTCAAAAAGATGCCGGCACTATTAATTTTCCGATCAAAAGATCAAGAGACGGCTATAAGATGGCGGCGCTGCCGTTCACGGTAAAGGGCGAACCGGCGAATGACGGCCGCTCGGCTATAACCGAATTTAAAATTATTAACAGATTTATCAACTACACTCTGCTAAAAATAAAAATAAAAACCGGCCGCACCCATCAAATTAGAGTCCATCTGGCCGCCTACGACCGTCCGGTGGTCGGCGACAATCTTTATGGCACGGCTAAAACCAAAAAACAAAATAATAAATTGGGCTTGAGCCGGGTTTTTCTCATCGCCGACCGCTTGTGCTTTAATGACCTGCTGGGCAATCGGCAAGATTATCGTCTTGACCTGCCGGAAGAGTTAAAAAATATTTTGAGTGCCATAAAATAAATTATTTTTATACCGGCTGACAGACTAGGGCTAAATTTATTAATTTTTGAAGTGAGGACTGTTTGAGCCCATACCAGTTCGTAAACTACGCTCCAGCTAATTTAGTCTGGCCACGAATAATTTAAATATAGCTAGCGATTGGCGAGTTCCGCAGCGAAAAAATTAATAAATTTAGCCCTAGTCAAAAAGCAATGAAAACTATGCTGAAGAAAAAAAACAATATCTTTATTATTTCCGGCCCGTCCGGCTCCGGACAAGATAGCGTGATTGAAGGTCTTAAAAAATATTTCCCCTTAGAACGAGTGGTTACCACTACCACCCGCCCCATGCGCCCGGGCGAAAAGCCGGGCCAGCCGTATTATTTTATCGCCTTGAATGAATTTTTAAAAAGAATCAAGGAAAAAAAATTTCTTGAATACGCCAAAGAATATAATGGCAATTACTACGGCGTCACCCGCGAAGAAATGGCGAGGGTGAAGCGCGGCGGCAAGATCGGCATCTGGAAAATAGAATACCAGGGCGTGATGGCCGCCAAAAAGTTAATACCCGGCATCATCGCGATCTGCATCAACGCTCCGCTCAAAGTCCTGATTGATAGAATCAAAAAGAGAGACAAAGCGTCGGCAGAGTATCTCGCGGCCAGAACAAAATACACTAAAGAATGGCTAAAACATCTGGGTATTTACGATTATGTTGTTATTAATGAGCAGGGCAAGCTTGATCAAACCATTGAAAAAACGGCTAAAATTATTAAAAAATGCCTGGGCTGATTTTGGTTGACAAAGACGAATAATTGTTATAATATTGTTAAAGCATTAAATACCAAGTATATAAAAATAGAACCGGCTAATGTTCTATTTTTAATTACAAAATTATATGGCTAAAGAAATAGCAAATGTTAAAACAAGTCATGATGATTTAAAACCGGGCATGACGGTAAGGGTTTACCAGAAAATCAAGGAGCTTAACGCCAAGGGCGAGGAAAAAGAAAGAGTGCAGTATTATGAAGGCATGATCATGGCCAAAAGGCATGGCAAAGAAGCCGGTGTCACTATTACGGTAAGAAAAATATCCGATGGCGTGGGCGTGGAAAAAATCTTCCCCCTAAATTTGCCCACTATCACAAAAATTGAAATCAAAAAACAGGCCAAAGTAAGGCGAGCTAAGCTTTTTTATCTGCGTGATTACAATAAAAGGCTGAAAGAAAAAATCATCGCCTAAAGGCCAGGCCGAGGTGGCGAAACTGGTAGACGCACTACCTTGAGGTGGTAGCGGGGGCAACCCCTTGCAGGTTCAAGTCCTGTCCTCGGCACCAGAATAGAACTTAGAGGCTCTGAACGAGCCAATGTGTGGGCGTGCCGAAGGCACGCCCACTGTGTTTCGCCAAAAATTTTTCCAGAATCCGCAAGGGAATCCGCCAAAAAAGAACCCGAATT
>JAQTVB010000014.1 GCA_028707005.1 Patescibacteria group bacterium | reverse complement strand
TCATGGTTGATTCCACCGCCACATTAACGCCGTCGTACTTTTTAAAAAATTTAGCCACTTTGTCAGTGTCAGTGGAGATTTCCGTTTGTTTCCTGATTTTACCCGCTTCATTCATAACCGTAATGAAGCAAGTCTTTTTGTGGAGATCGACTCCAATGTAAGTGCTAGCATTAGACATAGATTTTTAGGTTAATTATTAGTTAGTCTAATTTTAACACTTATATTTAATTTATAGCATTATGGAAAACGAAAATATTAATGTCCCAGCAACGGGAAATATGCCTCCGACCAAGCCATTATCGCCGCTCCAATCAAATAAGAAAAATAAACTAATTTGGCTGGGAATAGGCATAGTAATATTTTTAGCTTTAGCCGTTTCTATTTCAGCTTTCTTTTATTTTCAATCGCGAACAACCGGTCCAGCTAACCCTTTGGGCGGTAAGACCATGGAAAAAAAGGATTTGTTTAGTGGTTTTTCAAAATTAATTATCAGCGCCGCCAATGCCAGTGATAATTTTACTTTGAAACCGCTTAATATTGATAGTCTGGGTGTTAAGGCAGATACTGTTTATGTGATAAAAAGCAAAGAACCTCTGAATGCGGATATAATCAAAGACAATTTGCGAATTAAGCCTGATTTTCCTTATGATTTTAAAAAAATTTCTGATACAGAATGGCAGGTAGTGCCACGCCAGGCTCTGCCGGCCAACACACTGGTGCAGATTGCCTTGGCCACGGCCTATGTCGATGAAAATAATCAAACCCAAGAACGAGATTATTCGTGGGTATATCAAGTCAAGGATAGTTTTAAAGTGCTTCATAGTATTCCTCGAGACGCGGGCACGAACGTTCCGGTTAATTCCGGCGTTGAAATTACTTTTAGCCATGATAATTATTACGATTACGAAAAATATTTCTCTATTAATCCGTCGGTTGCAGGTAGATTTGAGCAGCATGGCCGTACTTTGGTTTTCGTTCCGGAAACAAACTTAAATTTCAGAACTTTATATCAAGTTACGATTAAGCGCGGTCTGCCGCTAGCCGATTCAATAGAAACTTTAGCTTCAGATTATATTTTTACTTTTGAAACTCAGTCAGCCGGCAATGCCAGATCTAATGATTGGTATGGAGTTTACAACCGATTAATTGAAAGCAATTCCCAACAGCTACCAATTATACAAGTTTCTTCTTATGCGGCGCCGCAAAATCTGGAAATTGAGACTTTTCGTTTTAATGATTGGCAGGAATATTTAGAGTCAATCCGCGAACGTGATAATTTGCCCTGGTGGTCTTATAGCAAAGACGATTTTTTACTGGATACCGCTAAATTGAAAAAGGTAAGCTCCTTTACCGTGCCGGTGAAGTCAAGCAACCAGATAAAATACATAGAATTTCCAGAAAAGATGCCCCAAGGCTTTTATTTAGCCGAATTGAAAAGCAACGGTAGTAAAGTGCAAGTCTGGTTACAAATAAGCGATTTATCAGCTTATTACAATGTGACAAAAACTCAGACGATTTTTTGGGTAAATAATAGCATAATTAAAAGTCCGGTTAGCGGGGTTAAACTGGAATTGCTTGATAGCTCATTGTCGGTTTTAACCGACGCGCAGGGTGTAGCTGTATTTAAAACGCCGGACGAGATATTAAATAATGCCACCAATGAAAAAGTCGCTAAGCGCCAATATTTTAAATTAAATAAAGACAATGGCACTTTAATTTTACCGGCCTCGCAAATTTCGCATGATTGGTGGTGGAATCGTCCGGTTGCGGCTGATAATTACTGGCTCTATCTTTATACAGACCGGCCGCGCTATCAGACAACCGACACGATAAAATTTTGGGGGCTGGTTAAAGACCGCAGTTCTAAGTCCATAAATGAAAAAGCCACTTTGACGCTTTTCAAGGAAGGTTATGTCGATTACTATTATCAACCGGTAGCCATTATGATCCAGGAGTTAAAAATTAGCGATCTAGATACCTTTAAGGGCGAGATGGCGATAAAAAATTTACGGCCCGATTATTACACTCTGGAATTAAAAATCGGTGAAACTGTGGTTAAGCGAAGCTATATCACTATCATGCCTTATACCAAGCCGGCTTTTCAGTTAAGCCTGGTGCCGGATCATCATGCAGCTTTCTCCGGCGATACGGTTAATTTAAAAGTTAAAGCCAGTTTTTTTGAAGGCACTCCGGTACCGGCTTTGTCGCTCAAGTTTGAAACTCCGGAAAAAGTAGAAAAAATATTTACCACCGATAAGAACGGGGAGGCTAATTTGACATATACTACAAATTATAACGATTGCTTTGACGATTACGGCTGTTGGCCGAAATCAACCAGATTATCAATTTCACCGGAAAATTCCGAATTGGCGGAAATCAGCGCTGAAACTTATGTTAATTTTTACGGCCCGAAAGTTTATCTTGAAAGTAAAACCATTTATCCCGCCAAAGGCCAGGGCCAGATAGAAATGACCGCCAAATTAATTGATTTGGCTAAACTGGAAATCGATGAATCGGGGAGTCAGAGTTTGGGCGACATGCCGGCGGCCGGAATTAAGATTGAAGGTGATTTAATAAAGACTTCATATGCAAAGAAGGAAATCGGCACAGCCTACGATTTTATCAACAAAACCAGCTATAAGACTTATAGCTATGAAAGGCGCGAGGAAAAAGTCAGGAGTTTCAGCGGTACGACCGACCAAAATGGCCAATATATTTTTAAACAGCAGCTTGAACCGGAAATTTCCTACCAGCTTAAGTATCGCGTTATTGACAATCAGGGCCGATTCGACAACAAAATCAACTATTTATATTACTACGACGGTATTTCCCTTAATCGCTATGACAGTTTTAACTACCAATACTATCATTTAAGCTTAACCGACCCCGTAACCCAACAAATTAAAACCTACTCGATTAATGATCAAGTCAAGGCAATTTTCAATAAAAATGATGAGCCGGTGCAAAATGGCAGCAACCGTTTTCTCTATCTAGAGCTCCAAAACGGCTTGCAGGAATACCAGGTAGCCAGTAAAAACGAATACAGCTTTGCTTTTGAATCCCGCGATGTACCGAACGTTAATCTGGTTGGAGTTTATTTTGACGGACAGTCGTACCACTCGACTGCCGAAAGTTACTGGGGCGATTCGGTTAATTTTAAAACCGCGGACAGGAAGCTAAAAGTCAAAGTAGAAACTGATAAAAATAACTATTTGCCCGGCGAAAATGTCAAATTAAATATTGCGGTAACCGACATGAATAATAAGCCATTACCGGCGGAAATAAATTTAAATTTAGTGGATGAAGCCTATTATGCGGTAGCCGAAGATACGGCCGCCCCCCTGGAATCAATTTACTCCAACGTTGGCATGGGCACTTTGATCGCATTTTCCACCCATGAAAGCCTGGTTGATAGTTCCAGCGGCGCAGAGAAAGGCGGTTGTTTTGCCGCCGGTACGAATATTTTACTGGCTGACGGGACAAATAAGCCGATAGAAAAAATGGCCGTAGGCGACGAAGTATTAACCTTTAGCGACCCGGTCAGCCGGCAATTAATCGTCGGCCGGGTAGAAGAGGTGGTTGAACATTTGGTCGGCGAATACATGATCATTAACAAAAAAATCAAGATTACTCCGGAACATCAGGTTTTTGCCAATAATCATTTTGTTGATGCCGGTCGATTGAAGGCAGGCGACTGGCTTTGGTCACCTGCCAGAGAAAAAGTCTTTGTGCGTGATATAGAAATAAAGCATGAATTGGTAAAAGTCTATAATCTGCGCATTGACCCGGAGCATACTTACATTGCCGATGGCATTTGGGTTCATAATGCGGAAAAGGGCGGCGGAGCCAGAGAATATTTTACCGATGCCGCCGTCTTTCAGTCCGTCCGCACCGACAGTGACGGCCGGGCAACTGCCGAATTTAAACTACCGGATAACATCACTTCTTGGCGCGTGACAGCGCAGGGTATAACTCAAGATTTATGGGCCGGGGTAAGTGTTACCAAAATTCCGGTGTCTTTGCCGGTTTTTGCCGAAGTGACTATCGGGAACGAATACTTGACCGAAGATAGACCCTTGGCGCGTTTACGCGCCTACGGCACTGCTTTGACTGCCGCCGATAAAGTTGATTTTTCATTGTCAGCTCCGACCTTAGGTTTGGATAAATCACCGATTATTTCCGCCTCGGCCTTTAAGCCCGTTTATTATAATTTACCGGCGCTGTCTTTGGGTGAGCATAAAATCGTTTATGAATTAAAATCAGCCAAAGGCAACGACTCCATTAAGCTGCCGCTTGAGGTGATAAGTTCGCGGCTGGCAGGGCAGACATCTAAAAGCAGCCAGCTTACCACCGAGACAAAGGTAACGGCGATTAATAATTTTCCCATGGCAGTGGTGTTAAGCGACTTGGGCCGGAACGAACTTTATAATCCGCTTTTGAATTTAAGCTGGTCCTGGGGCGACCGCCTTGATCAAAAGTATGTCCGCAAATTAAGCCGAGAGGCCTTAAAAAAATACTACCAGGAAGATATTATTGAGCCGGCTTTTAACCCTTTTGATTATCAGGTTTCCAGCGGCGGTCTGACTTTACTGCCGTATAGCGGCGAAGACTTGGAATTTTCCGCCAGAGTATCTGCCTTGGGCGCCGAAGCATTTGACAAGGCTTCTTTAGCCCAATACTTTTTTAATAAATTGGAGAACAATCAGGCTAACCGCGAGGAAATCAGTTATGCTTTATTTGGTTTGGCCGAATTAGGCGAGCCGGTCCTGACCAGAATTAACTCTTGGCTCAAGCGGACCGACTTAAGCCCCAAGGAACAACTTTATCTGGCCCAAGCGCTGGTTGATTTAGGAGCTAAAGAGTTGAGTCAAACAATTTTTTATGGAGTTTTAAAGCAATACGGCGAGGAAAAATTGCCGCAAATCGTCATCCGTGTCGGCAATAATTACGATGAAGTCTTCCAGGCTACGGCCATCGCCGCAGTTTTGGCGGCTTCGCTCGACGTTAGCGAAGCCAAGGGTTTGTATAAATATTTAGAAGAGAATCAGGTTTTATACGGCCAAAATAAAAACAGCGAGAATTTGTTTAGCTTGGAAAAATTAAATTACATAAAACATGTTCTGCCTAGTTTAAAACCCAGCCCGGCCAAGGTAGCCTATGAATTAGCGGGTGAAACCAAAGAAGTTAATGTTACCGGCAGTAATTTATATTCTTTCCAACTGGCGCCCGAACAGGCAAGCAGTCTCAAGTTTAAGTCGATTGCCGGCCAGGTAGGAATTTCTGTACGCTATACAGAAGCGCTAGATTTAAATAAAGTTAAGCGTGACAGCGATATAAGCATTAGGCGAGAATATTACGTTAACGGAGCGCCAACCATGCAAATCAAGGAAAATGATTTGGTGGAAGTTAGGCTTTACCCGGTTTTTAGCAAGGCAGCACTATCCGGCGATTATCAAATTACCGATATATTGCCGAGCGGCTTAGCGCCGGTAACTAAATTTTATTATCGAGGCTATCGTTATGAGTGTAATTATTGGTACCCCTATAACACTGACGGGCAAATGGTTAAATACTTTATTAATCGTGATTGGCGCAATAATTATTGCGGCGGTGATTACATTAAATATTATGCGCGCGTAAAAAATCGCGGAGTTTATTTAGCCGAACCTGCCATTATTCAATCGTTTGTCAACCCCGATTTTATTAATTACTCTAATTCTCAAAGTATAACCATTACCGAATAATGAATAAGCTATCCAATAATATAATTATCATTATCGGTTTGAGTTGTTGTCTGGTATTATTGTTTTGTTTTTGGTTTATCAAGCCGTTGAAATTATCACCGCCTCCGGCAGACAAACAAAATATTTTAAGTTTGCCAATAGTGGAAATACAAGATAGTTTTTATAATGGAGAACAATTTTTGTCGGCCATAAGAAAGGCTGATAAAATAACACCCCGATCCGATGTCTATGCAATGATTGTGCCGCATCATTTGGTCGGCGCCGACATCATAGCCGAACTGATAAAAACGGCTAGTGGCCGTCCGATTGATACGGTTATTGTTATTGGTCCCAATCATAATAATATCGGCCGTGAACCATTGGCTACAGCGCCGGTTAATTGGCAGACGCCCGAAGGTATTTTACCCGCTAATGTTAAACTGGAGGAATTATTTTTAGGAGACAACCGGCTGCAGCCTAACCAATCGGCGCTGGAAAAAGAACATTCAGTTGGCGCAATCATGCCTTTTATTAAACATTATTGGCCTCAAGCGCAAGTTTTACCAATAGTCTTATCTTCTTATGCCGGTAAGGTTGAAGCTGAAAAATTAAGCGACTGGCTGAAAAGCCGATTAGGAAAAAATAGTCTGGTTATTTTTTCGTTTGACTTTTCCCATTATCTGACCAAAGGGGAAGCGGATTTAAAAGATAAAGAAACCAAAAATTTAATAGAAAATTTTTTAATCGATAAAATTTACGGCTTAAATAACGACCATGTAGATTCGCCGGCCGGTCTGGCTGCGGCCATGTTATTGGCGCAAAAAGTCGGCCTTAAAATTTTTTTTGTCCGTCATAACAACTCTTTTGATTACGCCATCTCTAAACCGGTGGCTACCACCAGTTATTTTGGGATTGCATTTATCAGTCAATAGTTTTTATGGTACATTAACCAACCTTCGCATATCTTCCAGCACAACCTTCGGAGATTGCCAGGCCAGAGACCAGTCCAAAGTTCTTAAATCGTCAACTAGCCCGAGCCAGTTCCGACCGTCTATTTATTCAGGCTTTTGTCCTGAAATTTTCAGCTGATATTTTAATAAAAACCAACCAGCTTAGATATAAAAAGGCTGCCAATTGTTTGGCAGCCTTTTTGGTTTTACTTGCCGCAGCCGCAGGGGCAGTCAGGGCCGCAGGTGCATTTTTTTCCTTTTCCGCATCCGCAGTCGCAACCGCATCCGCAGTCGCAAACTTTCTTTTTATCGTGTTTCATATTTTTTAATGATTTCACATAATTATTTATTAAATAAGTTAATAGTTTTTTCGCGATTTAAAACTATTATTAATTCGACCTTTTTATAATTTTAATTCATTGTTGCTTTATAGGTTTTAAAGATGTCCAGCGAAGTTATCTGTTCGGGCGTTGTTTCTTCGGGGTCATAGCTGATGTTAAAAGTATTGGGCAAAGAGAAAGTGATTGACCGCGCTTTACAATTTTTTTTAATCTCATCAATTATCAGGGACGCGTGTCCTGAACAGGGGAGATCAACCTTGAGGGATAGTTCGGATAAATTATTGGCCCGGAGACGCGCAACCGTATCGGCTCTTAACGTTTTTTGAAAATTCACATTAGCCACGGCGGGCAGGACAACAAAAAACATCAGCACATTAGCCATAATTGTTCCTGCGTAGACCAGGGAAAGGTATTGCCATTTATTTTTTACGCCGGCGCCGCATAAGCATTTGTTCTTTTTTAAATAAATTGCCGACGAAATGGTCGCCAGCAGCAGAGAAATGATTACTAAGATAAGGAAAAGATTCGGAATGAGCAGGAATTTTTTTAAAAACGCGCTGGCTGTTACCGCGCCGATTATTGAAAGCAAGGCGAAGGCAACGCAAAAAGAATGGGGGAGGATGCCAAAGAGGACGCCCAGCAAAGCTCCCCGGCTTTTTCGGTCCTCTTTTTTCGCGCGGCGGGATTTTTCTTGTCGCTCCATATTATTTATTATATAGATTTATCACTTTCAAGATTTCTTTTATCATTTGCTGTTTCCTTTTTTCATTTTTGGAAGACATCGCGGATTTAAAACAGGTGTTAAGGTGATTTTCCATCAGCACTTCATGGGCCGACCTTAAAAGACCGATGGCGGCTAAATTCTGCTGCATCACGTCAATGCAGTAGCAGTCTTTTTCCACCATGGCGCTGATTTTTAACAGCAAGCCGGAGACTTTTTTAAAGCCAATGCGAATTTTTTTCTTTTTATCCTCGGCAATCATAATTTATTGGATTATTTAATTAATTTACATACCTGGGGGGTAGGTATATGATTATCTTAGCAAGCCCTGAAAAAGCTGTCAAGAGCCAAAGATTAATTCTCCGGTCCTGATGTTTTTTCTCCCGGCCCGCGGTTCTGCGATTATTCGGTCTCCGGGGCCGAAAACCGATAAAATCGGCCTGGCGCCGGATTTTTACAGCCATTCGTGGAGGTTAATTTTTTATGGTATAATATTAAAGCCATTTAATTATCCATCAGGCGGAATCGGCGGCGGCAGTTAAATTATGAGAGATGAAACCATTTTTTATGATGAAAGAAAAATTTGATAACTTATCTTCAAAAGAGGCGGCCAAAAGGCAGGCCGACTTCGGTAAAAACGTTTTGCCGGCGGAAAAGACGGTGCCGGCCATTAGAATTTTTCTTTTGCAGTTTGCCAACCCCTTGGTCTATATTCTTGGCTTGGCCGGCCTGGTCTCTCTTTTTCTGCAAAAATATGTTGATATCGCGCTGATTTTTTCCGTGGTGATTATTAACGCTTTTATGGGTTTTTTCCAGGAAAATAAGACCCAAAAAACGCTTACCGCGCTGAAGAAATTAGTTAAACCCAAGGCCAAAGTTTTGCGGGATAACGTAAGGCAGGAAATTGAAGCGTTCGAACTGGTGCCCGGAGATGTTGTCTATTTGGGCGCCGGCGATCGCGTTCCGGCTGATGGAAAAATATTGGAAGCCGTTACTTTTTTCGCCAACGAAGCGGTGCTCACCGGCGAGAGCGAGGCGGTGGGCAAACAGGAAGCCGACGCTGTTTTTATGGGAACGATAGCTATTTCCGGCCGCGCGGTTATGAGAGTTGAAAAAATCGGCTCTTTAACCAAGATCGGGGAAATCGCTTTAACGTTAAAAGAAACCGAACAGCCGGAAACCACTCTGCAAATTCGGCTGAAACAAATGACCCGCACCATAATTAAAGTTTCGATTTTTTTAGCCCTGCTGGTTTTTTTCTTCGGCTTTCTGACCGGCCGGGATTTTCTTCAGATGGCGGAATTGTCCGCCGTGCTTTTGGTAGCCATCATTCCCGAGGCCTTGCTGATTGTTATCACTTTGGTGCTGGTATTGGCGATGCGAGACAGCTTGAAAAAGAAAGCGCTGATCAGAAAAATTTCCGCCATTGAAACTTTGGGTTCGGTGACGACGATTTGCGCGGATAAAACAGGAACGCTTACCGAAGGCATAATGAAAATTACCAAGGCCGATTTAACTGATCAAGAAAATTGTTTTTTAACCATGTGCCTTTGCAACGACGTGAACGATACGGTGGAAATCGCCCTTTGGGAATATCTGGCGACGTTTAAAGACGCCGATCAACAAAGAGTTTTTGACCAGCACAAAAGAGTTTTTGAGATACCTTTTTCGAGCGAACATAAATTCATGGCCGCGGCCAATATTTTGCCGAGCGAGCCGGAAAAATTATTTTTGTCGGTGAAGGGCGCGCCGGAAGTGGTCTTAAGCATGTGCGAATTAAATTCGGATAAAAAGAAAGCCATTATGGCAAAAATTGACGAGTGGGCGGACGATGGCTTGAAGGTTTTGGCTTTGGCCTTCAAGAAAATACCGGCCGACAAATTGAAGAACATTCGGGTTGGAGATATCTCTGGCCTCCAGTGGGGCGGGATAGTCGGCCTATGCGATCCGCCGCGAAAAGAAGTGAAGCAAGCGCTGCAAGACGCTCAAAGAGGAGGACTCAAAGTGAAAGTGATCACCGGCGACTACCGCCTTACGGCGGAAAGGATTATGGAGCGCCTGGACATGAAAATCAAACCAAACCAAGCTTTAGAGGGCCTGGAGCTGGAAAATCTTAGCGATGAAGAATTAAAGAAAAGAGTGAACAATATTATGCTCTTCGCCCGCGTTACGCCTCAGCAGAAATTACGGGTGGTTAAGGCTTTGCAGGAATTGGGTGAAATCGTGGCCATGACCGGCGATGGGGTGAACGACGCGCCGGCGCTTAAAAAATCCAACATCGGCATTGTCGTCGGCGACGCGTCGGAAGTGGCCAAAGAAACCGCCGACCTTATTCTCTTGGATAATAATTTTAACACCATTATTTCGGCGGTTGAGGGCGGGCGGCTGGTCTTTGAAAACATAAAAAAAATTATTTTGTTTATTTTATCCAACTCCTTCGCCGAAGTGGTGGCGATACTGGGCGCGTTGCTTTTAGGCTGGCCGTTTCCGCTCACGGTTGTGCAAATCCTTTGGCTTCATATTTTATGCGACGGACCGGAAGATTTCATTTTAGGCTTTGAGCCCAAGGAGAAAGAAACCATGCTGGAAGGCCCGAAAAGAATGAGCGATCCAATTTTAGACAGGCTGGGAATTTTCGTTGTCGTCGCGGTTTCTTCGCTTTCCGGAATATTGTCGCTGGGGTTTTTTTGGTATTTCGGCATATATCGGGGGAATTTGGCCTTGGGGCAAACCATGGCTTTCATGTCTTTAGCCTTCAGCTCGGTGATCTATATTTTTTCCTGCCGGACGCTTAGGAAGCCGTTTTGGAAATATGAAAATTTTTGGTCCAACAAATGGCTATTCGCGGTCGTGGGCGGCAGCTTATTTCTGGCGGTTATCATCACTTATTTTCCGCCGACTCAACGCCTGTTAAACCTGGTGCCTTTGAACTTGTTTCAGTGGAGCCTGCTTTCGGCGAAAGCTTTGTTGTTGGTCGCTATAATTGAAGCGGCTAAAGCAAAGATAAAACCAAGAAAAACAGTCATATTATGAATGATAATTAAGCGTGTTATATTTGATCGTTTTAATAAATAACATAAATTTATGGAACAAACGACCACTAAGCAAGAAAATATGGCCAGCACTCCGCGCAAAAAGCGCTGGCTGGTCTGGGCGGCGTTGGCGATTATATTAATCGTCGGCATCGCGGTTTTTTATCCTCGGGCGACGAATAAGAGAGCGTATTTGGCTTCCGGCCATCCGGAATGGCCGCCGATCATGTGGCAGGACGGCGAGCAAATCACCGGCGTTGGCGCCGAGCTCATCGCCATGATTGCCCGCGATTTGGGTTTTAAGATTGAGACAAAATACGCCGGCCTTTGGGATGAGGTTCAGCAGAAAGCCAAAGACGGCCGGGTGGATGTTCTGGTTGCCGCCTATAAAACCGCGGAGCGGGAAACTTACATGGATTATTCTATCGCCTACACCCAGGATCCGATTGCCATTTATGTAAAAAAAGGCGCGAATTTTCCGTATAGCGTCTGGGGCGATTTGGCCGGCAAAAAAGGCGTCTTGACGATTGGCGATTCTTACGGCCAGTCGCTGGACGATTATATCAAAGAGCAATTAACCACAGTCCGGGTTAATACTACGAACGAAGCTTTTGAGATGTTAAAACAAGGGCAAGCTGATTATTTTATTTACGCCCTCTACTCCGGCGAAAAATCACTGGCGGAAAATAATCTGGCCAATGAGATAGAAATTTTGCCGATCTACGCGGCGTCAGAAGATTTTTTCCTTACCATCTCCAAAAAATCTCCGCTGGTTGAATATCTGCCGGCGCTTAACGCCAGGATAGAACAGTATAAAAGCGACGGCACGATTGAGCGGCTGATCGCCAAATATCGCGCCAGTTATCTAAGGTAGAGAATTTTGGTTATATAATAATTAATCTAAAGCTTATCATGATAATTCAGCTATTTTACGATAAGCTCTCTAAAAATTTATGAAAGGCTATGTTGCCAACATTGAAAAAGACAGTTTGGCGAATAACGATTTTCGCCACGTCCTTTATACGGCCAAGCACAGCCAGCTGGTATTAATGAGCCTTAAGCCGAATGAGGACATCGGCATGGAGGTCCATCCGGATAATGATCAATTCTTCCGCGTGGAGAAGGGGACTGGCAAATGCATTATCGACGGGAATGAATATAAATTAGAAGATGGCAGCGCGGTGGTAGTGCCGGCTGGGGCCAAACATAATATCATCAACGCGTCATCCACTGAAGCATTGAAACTGTACACCATTTATTCTCCGGCTCATCACCAGGACAAAGTCGTGCGGGCGACCAAACAAGCGGCCGAAAGCGACTCGCCGGAATTTGACGGCCAGACCACGGAGTAAATTCTAAGATCTATTATAAAAACACAGAGCTTCGCCTCTGTGTTTTTGTTTACTTTAGTCCTTGACAAAAGGAATTTTTCTGCTAGGATAAGGCTCATCTGATCATGCAGTATCTTCAGATAACGCCGCCTTGATATCAGCGGCGTCAAACAACAACAGAAAGAGTAGAACATGAAAAGCACACCAAGATTGAAATTGTTGGTCGGCGGTTGGCACCTTTTGAAGCAGGTCATGGCTTTCGGCAATCCGACGGCCGGCGGCTTCAGGACTATGGCCGAAGCTCTTTGGGCGGTCGGTAACCTGAATAAGTACCTTAAAGGTGAATATGGCATCGAGATGGCCGTGTCCGGCCACTGGTGGCATGAGTTGTCCGTTCCGGACGACACGCCGATGGTCGGATACAGCTCCCAATGGAATAACCCGCGGGCCATCAGTCTCAACCAGTGGATGGACGGCGTGGGTAAATCCCATTACGCTCCGATCGGGCGCATTATACCGCCCGGATTTGGCCTGCCAGGAAGCGACGAGGGCGCTTTTATCAATCCCAATCCGGTGCGCCGGCATCTCGCCCACGACATGTTAGTGTACAGTTTTGCCGTGTCCGACCTCGTTCGAACAGAGGGGGTCGGCGAAGGACACGTCATTTTTTGGACCGGGCCGGACGGTCTTCGCTGGAAGAGACTGGTTGATGGCCAGGATGTTTTGCTCGGCCATGAGCTCAACCCCCAGCTTGAAGAATGGGGGTTAATCGTCAATGGCGTCGGCAACGCGGTGAAAGAAGCTCGCGAAGCCGGCCATGACAACATACGGCTGGAAATTGAGGGTAAGTCAGCCGGCGATCCGTGCTATCTAGATGTTTTCACCGATACCACGTTGGAGATTCGGGGCATCAAACAGATTAACGCAATCGTCAAAGCTCCTGTGGCTGAATGGCAGGGAGAGTTTTGCCACAGCCGCGGCGGCGGTCAAAGGTTTGTCAAAGCGTTACAGCAAGCTATTGACGCCATGGTTTTTGGCGGCAGAATTCACTTCAACTCTGGCGGCTTGGCTTCTCGGAGTTTCACTGACATGTTGTCCGTGTCGGGTGGCACTCTTGCGTCGCTGTTCCAGCAATACGTGGACAACGATTTCCTGCCCGGACAAGGCGTCCCAGAGTGGCTTGATGATCAAAGGGCCACGCTTGAGCTCGGCGTCGAGTGGTCTGCCATGACTGGTCAGCCTTTTGAGGTGGAATTCGATGCGCGTTTCTGCCGCGAATCCGATACCATCGGAGCTCTCAAGAGATCCGCGGAGTGGACAATCGAAGTGTTCAACAGGGCGGCTGCTCGAGAGGACCTTAATCCTGGCCAGGCCGCAGAAGAGTACGGCAGCTAGCTGATCGCGAACAAAAAGGAGGCATGTTAATTCACGGAAGCTGACCTTCGGGCCGGCTTCTTTTTTTCTTGACAACTTTTTCGGCTTTTTTTATAATTTAAGCATAATTCTTAACTTAATCGCTTATAGGCGAACGATGATTTATTAATTGTCGTTTGCCAAAAAATAATTCTGGATTCCCGCTTTCGCGGGAATGACAGATAGTGGGCGGTTAAAAAAATCTATGTTCAAAAGGAGGGAAAGCCCCCGCTTTGGCGTGGGCAAGATGCCTAATGGTTTGACCGTGGGCGTTTTTTTATTGGCGCTGATTATGGGTCTGGGTTTTCTGGCCGCCAACAGAGCGGCGGCCGATTTGGCTGATCATGTGGTAATTAATGAAGTGAGCATTGACAGCGTGGTTGGCTCTGGCGGGTCTGATGATGATTGGGTTGAACTATACAATCCGACCGATCAGGCGATTGATTTAACCGGTTGGTCGTTGCAAAAAGCCACTTCAACCGGCGGGGTTTCGGTTAAAGTAGTCTTAAGTAAAACCATTGCGGCTAAAGGCTATTTTTTAGTTGTGAGAAACAGTTCGGCTACCAGTCAATCATTAAAAGACGCGGCCGATCTTTTGGTAAGCAGCTCATTTTCTTTAGCTGATGATAATACGCTTATTCTGGCGGATGATAATATAAATATTACTGGCGCAGGCGACCCTAATATAGTTGATTATGTAGGCTGGGGTGGAGTCGCGCTTTACGAAGGCAGCCCCTTAGCGGGCGGCATTCCTGAAACCAAAAGCATTGCCAGAATTCCGGCCGGCGAAGACACTAACCAAAACTCGGTTGACTTTCAAATTTTAGATACGCCCACGCCGACTAACGCCGCGGCTTCGGACGGCAACAATATCGGCGGCACAGTGTTGTTGACCATTACTCCTGACACCGCGCCCGCGCAAAATATAACTTCTAGCGGCGCGCAGATTGTTTTTCAGGTTAACGCCGCCGGTTCGGCTTATGTTAAATACGGGCTGGACACGGTCTACGCCAGTTCAACCGCTCCGCAAGCCGTCACGGCCAACGCCACCACCACGGCGGATGTCGCCGGCCTGGCTTGCGCCACGACTTATCATTATGCCATTTACGCGGCCAATGCCGGCGCCACCGAACACGACCAGACCGGCGACGCGACTTTTACCACTTTGCCTTGCGGCATCACCTTGCATTCTTTGACTATGACCAAATCCTCGGCCAGAGCCAATAATCAATACGCTGACGGCTGGCAATGGGAGTTTAATTTGACGATTTGGAACATGAATGAGACGTCTTTGAAAATGGAATTCAGCCAATGGACGGGCGCGAGCGCTTTGAATGCGGGCGGTAACATGCGCTATTCGGCGGATAACGGCGAGACCTGGAAAGATATTATAGCCAATGCGGCTTATCCGGAGGCGGGCGTAAGTCTAAGCGGTTTGGATAATGACGTTGCGGCCGCCGGCCGGCAAGTGAAAATTCTTGTAAGCATGAAAGTGCCGGTAGGCACGGCCGCGGGCTATTACAGTTCGGGCTACGGCATTTTGACGGAATAATAATTAAAATCCCAAATCACAATGACCAATGACCAATTAAGCTCAAATGACTTAAATCATAAACAAAAATACGATTTACTGGAGCGAACAATTAAATATGCAGAAATAATAATTGACTTTTCAAGAAAAATGCCGCGCGATGTGATAAGTCTGCCTTTAATTAATCAGTTAGTCAGGGCAGGAACAAGCATTGGCGCGAATTATCATGAAGCGGATGAGGCTTGTTCCAAAAAAGATTTTATCAATAAAATAACCATCGCCAAGAAAGAAGCTAAGGAATCTCAGTATTGGCTTAGGGTTATTGCCCATGCCTTGCCTCAGAATAGAAATGAAGCAAGCAGGCTTTGGCAAGAGGCTCATGAATTAAATCTTATTTTTGCGGCTATTATCAGAAAAGTAAAAAACAAAAATTAAGATTTAGGGCTTGGGTTTTGGTTGGTCATTGGGATTTGGAGTTTGGGTATTAAGCTCAATGCAATGACAAAAATAATATTGATCGTGATTTTTTCAGTACTCGTTTCGTCGCCCGCCAGCGCGTCGGAAATTTTTGGGCAAATCAGCACCAACCCGAGCGCGCCAACGGGCGGCACGCCGCCAGTTGTGGTGCCGCCAGCCGGCGGCGCGGCGCCGGCTGCTGCCAGGGGCGGCGGGGCGGCTATGCCTGCGCCGGCAAATCAGCCGGCAGAACCGGCCAAAAACCAGCCGGCGGCGGAAAATTCGGCGCCAGAGTCTAACAAGCCGTCGGTTTTGGGCGTAAAAATCTATCCGGACGGCAGCCTGATCCGCGGCGCTGATCAAAAAATTTATTTAGTGCAAGGCCGGATTAAAAAATACCTTGCCAGCTTAGAAGAACTGGCGCGGTATCGCGGCCGCCCTATTCTTAAAGCCGCGGCTGCGGAGCTGGCCAGCCTGGAGACGCGCGACCACGCGGACGGAGAATTGATCAGGCAGATTGGCGATGCCAAAGTTTATGTAATCAAATCAGGCGGCAAACAGCATATTTTGAATTTAGCAGAGTTGCGCGCCCATTATTTTGGCCAAGAGATTTTTAACATCAGCGGGGAAGAGATGGAAAAATACTAGAATATAGCAAATAGTAACGCCGATGTGTCATTCCCGCGAAAGCACCTCATTTTCCTTTTTAGCGCCGAGGTCGGCACAGAGGAGCAATTTAGGAGTGCGAGGCACTGACAAGTTTCTGGATTCCCGCTTTCGCGGGAATGACAAAAATGAGATATGGCCTTGTTAGCAATGGTTTTATGATCCGCGTTATGCTAAAATAAAGCCATATGGCTACATTAAAAAACCGGCCAACTCTAAGCGATTTGCAAAAATATGTTGCCGAAGCCGAGACGGAAAGGCGGCATGACAAGGAAAGCATTATTAAGAAGTTTGCCATGCTGGTGGAAGAAGTGGGTGAGCTGTTTGTGGCTGACAGAAAAAAACCGCAGCTTATCAAACCGGACCATAATCCGGAGTTTGCTTCGCTGGATGAAGAGCTGGCCGATATCTTAACTTATCTTTGCTCCATCGCCAACCATTTGGGCGTGAATATGGAAAAAGCTTTCAGGAATAAGGAAGAGATTAATGAAAAGAGGATGCGGAAATAAAAAACCGCAAGGCTTGGCTTTCCAAGACTTGCGGCTAGGGCGCGGCGATGCGCGCGCCGGAATTACGCGGCCGTAGTAACGGCCGGAACGGCATTTTCGAAATGAGCAAAGGCGGCCTTCAGCGCTTCCAGCTCGTCCGGAAACATGTAGGTGGCCCGGCAGGCGAACACCCCTTTCTCCCTACTGACGCTCGCGTTCGGCAGGCCGCTGTTGGGCAGAATTTGGATGCTGTTGATGTCATCCTTCGTGATCAGCCGCGAGCCGCCGCTGGAGAAATTCCATCGAATAACTTTGATGCTGGCAGGCGGCACCTCCACCGCGAAGTGGACGATTGTCTTGTTTGGTTTTTTGACCTCGCCGATTTGTACCGGCCCAACTATGTTTTGCAACAACCAACAGACAAAGCTTTCGCCAAGCTCTTCCCTGGTTTCCCTGTATAGGGCACTGTCCGTGGTTTCGCCCGACTCAATTTTGCCGTGGGCCGTGAGCTGGGCGACGTGGGCCCAGCTTTCGCGCGCAAAGTCTTTTTCGTGGTTGACTTCGCCGCGCAATTGCAATACAGCCACCAGTTTTGCCGGCTCGCCAGGCTCCATTACTCGCCTGGTCATTAGAAGCAAACTTATTGACCGTTCAATCTGTTCTGTTGTTTCCATCTTTAGCTCTCCTATGGTTGATTGTTGGCGTTATTTTAAGGTGCTTTCCCTTTGATTGCGATAATTTAGTATTATATTACCTTTGCTTTTCTGTCAACCCTTGACTATTCTTAAAAGCTGTTGTATAGTGAGAAATAAAGTTGCCGCATTTTTGGGGCGGTTTTTTTACACCTGCGAATAGTTTAATCCCAACCTTAAATCCCCCTAACCCCCTTTGTTAAAGGGGGCAAGAATAATATGGAAATCAGAAACATCGCCATTATCGCTCACGTTGATCATGGCAAAACAACTTTAACCGATAGATTGATGCAACAGACCGGCATGACCGAGCCTGGCGTAAGCATGGATTCAAACGCTTTGGAAGTGGAGCGGGGCATTACCATCTATTCAAAAAATACTTCAGTGCTATACCCGCCTCCGCATAAAGCTACGGGCGGGCAAGCAAAGACAACGAAAATCAATATCGTAGACACGCCCGGACACGCGGATTTCGGCTCGGAAGTGGAGCGGGTGCTGCGTTCCATTGATTCGGTGCTTTTGGTGGTGGACGCGCAGGAAGGGCCCATGCCGCAGACCAAATTTGTTCTGAAAAAATCTTTAGAGCTCGGACTCAAGCCCATCGTAGTGATCAATAAAATTGATAGGCCGGCGGCTAGAGTGAAATGGACCGAAGAGAAAATTTATGAACTGTTTTTGGATTTGGGCGCCTCGGATGAGCAGCTGAATTTTACCACGGTTTATGCGATCGCCCGCCAGGGCATAGCCAAACTGAAGCTGGAGGATGAAGGCAAAGACTTAACTCCGCTGCTGGAGACGATTTTAAAAAAAGTTAAGCCGGCTTCCAGCCCGGAGGCGGAGAAACAACCCATGAGGATCCAGCCGTTTAATTTGGCTTACGATAATTTTATCGGCCGTTTGGCCATCGCCCGGATCTATCAAGGCAAGATTAAAGTCGCGCAAAACGTCTGCGTTAAAAAGCCCAACGGCGAGTCCAGAGAAGGTAAAGTCACCAAGCTATTTACTTTTGCCGGCTTAAAGAGGCAGGAAACGGCCGAAGCCGCGGCCGGAGATATTGTCATGATAGCCGGGCTGCCGGATATTGATATCGGCGAAACCATCTGCCTGGAGGCGAGCCAAGAGGCGCTGCCGGCGATCGCCATTGATCAGCCGACTATTTCCCTGAATTTTTTGGTTAACAATTCTCCCTTCGCCGGACGCGAAGGCAAGTTCGTCACCAGCCGCCAGATTAAAGAGCGTTTAACTAAAGAATTAGAAGTGAATGTGGGCTTAAAAATTGATTTCAGCCCCGCGTCCGCCGGTAAGCAGGCGGCCGATTATTATAAAGTCTATGGGCGAGGCGAGTTGCATATCGCCATTCTTTTGGAAAATATGCGGCGCGAGGGCTTTGAACTGCAAGTTTCCAAGCCTACGGTTATTTATAAAGAAGAAGGCGGCGTAAAATTGGAACCGTTTGAAGAAGTGATGGTTGACGCGCCGCAGGATTTAACCGGGTCAATTATTGAAAAAATTTCTCAGCGGCGCGGCATTATGAAAGAAATGCGCCCGGAGCACGGCGCCACCAGGATGATTTTTGAAATGCCCACCCGGGGCTTATTAGGTTACCGCAATGAATTTATTGTTGATACGCGCGGGCAGGGCATTATCTATACTCATAGCATCGGCTTTAAGCCTTATGCCGGTGATATCGCCAGGAGCGAATTAGGCTCAATGATTTCCATGGCCACGGGCAAGGCGCTGGCTTTTTCTCTTTGGAATCTGCAGGAGCGCGGCCAGCTCTACGTTGAGCCCAATATCCAGGTTTATCAAGGCATGATCATCGGCAATACGGCTAAAGGCGTCGATCTGGATGTTAACCCGATTAAAGGTAAGCACTTAACCAATATGCGCGCCTCCGGTTCGGACGAGGCGATTATTCTGACTCCGCCCTACGAAATTACGCTAGAACGCGGCTTGGGCATGATGAAGGAAGATGAGTATTTGGAAGTTACGCCCCAAAGCATCCGTTTAAGAAAAATTTATTTAACCAAAGAAGACCGGGTAAGGGCGTTTAGGAATAAATAAGACACAGATTTAACACAGATTAACACAAATTTTACACAAATCATCAAAAAGGACTTAGCCGAAAATATAAAGTTAAACCCTTTAATTTGTATAAAATCTGTGTCCTCCATCTGTGTTAAATTTGTGTCTTATACTTTTTTTAGCAAATCTCTAATTTCCGTAAGCAAGATTTCCTGCCGGGGCGCGGCCGGCGCGGGCGCTTCTGTCCGCTCTTGCCTTTTCAGCTTATTCATCATTTTAATCATAATAAAAATCGCGAAAGCGATAATCAGGAATTCAATGGTAAGCTGGATGAAGTTGCCATAATTCCAGGTGATGGCCGGCGCGTTGTCGGCCGACCGGCTTAAGATGATTTTCAGGTCTTTGAAATTTATGCCGCCGGTAATTAAGCTAATGAGCGGCATGATGATGTCATTAACCAGCGAAGCCGTGATTTTGCCAAAAGCGCCGCCCAAAATCACGCCCACGGTAAGGTCAATCATATTGCCCTTAATGGCGAATTCTTTAAATTCTTTGATAATTTTCATAGATTTTTGCTTATTAATAATACTTATTATATCATATTCGGGCGCGCAAAATAAGCGCTCTTGTTTTTTTTGTTCATTTTGTTATACTTTAACTTGCCGTTCTGGTGCGTGAGGTAACTCTCGCATCAGGGGCGGCTCGTTCCGTTGCGAATAAACCATCAACATCCTAGGCGTTTAGGTCGAAATGCCATGGTTTAGCCGCTTACAAAGCGGCTGGCCAAAATAGGATAACTAAGCGAGGAGAAAAACAGACTTTGTGTCGTGCTTTTACCTTTTTAAGATCGGGTTCGACTCCCGGCGGTCTGTAAAAGGCTGGAGGGTTTCCTAAAGACTGAAAGGCTGGTCGTGCGACATAGAAATGTTCATTCAAAGTCTTACCCGCGGAGTTTGCGGGAAGCGGGCGTGGCCGCTTTTATTCAGGGTTTTCTCTGGGCAGATTACTGCAGTATCGGTTTCGGCGCATGAGTGCGGCCGAAGTGATAGCCGGTTTTGGGATTAACAGGGAAGATGCTTGGACCGCGCGCAAGGGGTTCCGATTGACTTTAGTCGGGCCCTCTTTTTTATTTTTTAATTTTTATGATATAATACAAAATAGAAGTCGTATTAGGCTTTTTATAAGTTTCGGCTAATCATCATCGTTCATATTGTTTAGATTATGGCCATAACATAATCCCAATCTACAAATGATTATCCAAATTTACAAATAAATTACATTATTTGCAGCATTCGGATGCATATTTGTAGATTTGAATTATTTTTACTATTATGCAAAATTTAATCAAGAGCATTAAAAAAAGAGTTAATTGGACAATTATCAATTTAGTGTCCATGGGGTTAATCCTGGTTTTACTGGGCATCTTAACCGTTTGGACCGACTTTGTTTTAAGACTGGTGGTCGGCCTGTTCATTTTGATCATTGCCTACGCTTTTTTTCATCTGGCTTACAAGATTTGGTGGATCAAGCAGGAAGTGGAGAAGTTTTTTAAATGGTAAACATCAACCGATTAGCCCAAGATGCTTTAAGAAGATAACCCTTTGATTCAGAGGGTTATTTTTTAAAGATAGCCGTAAAGATTGACAAAATAGTTATTTTTTTGTATATTAACAGGTAATTTATTTTGATCGTTCTTTCTAAATCCAGGCGGTTTAGTTAGCTATGATTTTAGTCAAACAAAAAAACAAACGAGAAAGGAAACGAAAGTTATGCCAGAGTCAAAGCAATTAATGTTGGCTGCTTCGGAAAAGTCTGTAATCTTTCGGCCGCCGTCAGATCAACAGGCTCCACTGCCAATAGTTGTGCCCCCAGGATTCGAATTGGTTGCGAACCCCGACGCTCAACTCAACGACTTGTTGTGGACAAACGCCGTTTTTGAGGGCGATATGCGGGTGAGCGACTTGGATCATTTCCTGCTACCGCCAGCGCAAGAACTTGCCGGACTGGCTCATGCCAGCAGCCTAATCGCCAGCCAGTCCGAGATTCCCGAGGATTGGGAAGGTCATCGCCTGGTCTTTCTGGGCGCGGTTTGGCGCGGGCCTCACGAGGCTCAGCTGGTCCTTTGCCTGGAAAAGAAAGACGGCCGATGGCAGCCGGTTTTGCTCATGCCCGAAGATCTGCTCACGCAGAACGACTGGCTGGTCTGCGTTATTAGGCTCACGTTGGCTCAGCGGCAGAACCTGTTTGGTGATGGTTCTGCGGCCGGATTGCCTGGCGGCCGGCGCGAAATGGTTTGCGCTGGTGACTATTAGACGTCCGGCTTTTTTCTTCACCCCCTGCTTTAAGCCGATTCTTGACGAATTCGGCTTTAAAGCAGGGGTCTTTTTTTTGATTTGATTTTTTCTGCGATAAATGTTAATATAAAACTATAAAATTATTAATTTTTTATGCCCATCAACCCCACTCTTTCTAAAAGAGAAGACGCGATTTTAACGCCTAATGACAATGCTAAAAAGTTATTTCAGGTGATTTATCGCGAGCAGAATAAGCCGGAGATAGAAGAAGACATTCCCAAGATCAAAGTTTCCGAGCTGATTTCCCAGCTGGCTTTTTATTATGAAAAAATCCGCAACTCGGTTGACTACAAAGAAGATTATCTTTTAAGGCGCAGCGCCATCTTGAGAATTTTAAAAAGGCAGGTGATTATTGAAGGCCCGATCAAGATTCTGAAAACCGAGGACATGGCGAAAAACATGCTGGTTGAATTGATTCGCGCCGGCTATCTGCCGAACAATAAATTGCCGGAAAGCAAAATCGATGAACTGGCCTTTATTATTGATAAGTATTTAAAATTGCGCCAGGAAAGTTTGCCGAGGATTAAAGATGACAAGCAGGGCCATGAAATGAACAAGTGGATTCTCGCCATGGCTTCGGCGGAGATTGAAGAAAAATTGGGCGTCAATCCGGTATTGCAGGTAACCGTGAGCAATATGTATGAATTATTGTCCAAGCATATCGTTTTACCCAATGATTCTTTTTATCAGGCGGACAAAGAAATCCAGATTTATTTAAGCATCCATCGGATTTTTATGAAATTTGACGATGATATGCTGGAGTTTTTGCTGTTAAAATATTTTAATGTTGACTGGGTTAAGGCTTCGGACAGGGAAATCGGCGATCTGGCCGAGAGGATTGAAGAGATACGCTCCGCTATCAAGGAACAGATGGATCACCCTTTGGCCGCGCAGATTAATAAAATCGTTAATCATTATTCGGTGTATTTTACGGTTTTGGACGATGTGGTAAGCGATAATCCGGTTAGAGTCTACGAAGAGATCAAAGAGGACCCCAAGGCTTTCCCGCGGCTGGTAAAGAAATTTACCCAAAAAAGATACGCCGAGTCCAAAGGAAAATTGCGCCGCGCCGCGGTAAGGAGCATTATTTACATTTTTCTTACCAAAATGGTTTTAGCCATCCTCTTGGAAGTGCCGGTAACGATCTGGCTGGGGGAAGTTTTAAATTATAACGCCTTGGCGATTAATATTTCTTTCCCGCCGCTATTGTTATTTTTAATCGTTTTATTCACGCGCACACCTTCGGACACCAACACGGAGAAAATCATCCAGGGCGTTGAGGAAGTGGTTTTTAAAGAGCGGAAGAAGAAAGAGCCGATTATTTTAAAGCAGCCGACCAAGCGCAAGCAGGGCATCCGCTGGGCTTTCGCCTTAATTTACGCTATTACCTTTTTGATTACTTTCGGCTTAGTCATTTATTTCTTGGATAAGATTCATTTTACTTTCGTCAGTATTGTCATTTTCCTCTTCTTTTTAACATTGGTAAGTTTTTTCAGCTTAAGGATCAGGAAGGTGGCGCGGGAGATGTATATCGTGGAGCGCGGCGAGAGCATCCTTGCCTTTATCGCCGATTTCTTTTATGTGCCGATCATTGAGGTCGGCAAATGGTTAAACGAGAAATTTTCCCGGCTAAACTTTTTCGTCTTCATTCTGGATTTCATCATAGAAGCGCCGTTCAAGATTTTCGTGGATATCGCCGAAGATTGGACCAAGTATGTCAAAGAGAGGAAAGAGGAAATAATGTAAAAATTCCTAATTTCTAATTTCTAATTAATGCCCAAATCCCAATGGCCAATATCCAAATCAATCTCAAGCCCCAAATTATAAATATGAGTTAGGATTTAAGGTTTGGGGTTTGATTGGTCATTGGGGTTTCATTAGATATTAGAAATTAGGAATTAGAAATTTAATTATGGCTACATTATATATCGTAGGAACGCCTATCGGCAATTTGGAAGATATCAGTATGAGAGCGCTTCGCATTCTGGGCGAAGTTGATTTTATATTATGCGAAGATACGCGGGTAACCAGGACGCTGTTAGAGCATTACCAGATAAAGACGCCGACCATTTCCTATCATCAGCACTCGGGTGAAAGCAAAGAAGCGGAAATTATTAATTTACTGGCGGGCGGCAAGAATTTGGCTTTAGTATCGGACGCGGGCACGCCGGGCATTTCCGACCCGGGCGGAAAATTAATCCAGGCGGCGCTGGAAAAGCTGGGCGGCGAAACGGGTGCGAACGGTTATTCGCCCGTGAAAATTGAATCAGTGCCCGGCCCGTCGGCGGTAACGGCCGCGCTTTCCATTTCCGGCATCCCGACCGATAAATTTGTCTTCTTGGGCTTTCCGCCTCATAAAAAAGGCCGGCAGACTTTTCTTAAAAAAATCGTGGCCAGCGAATGGCCGGTAGTGGTCTATGAGTCTAAACACAGAATTCTGAAATTATTAAACGAATTAAGAGAGTTGACGGACAAAACTGCAAACGATGAAATTAAAAATTACCTGCCTACCTGCCTACCGGACAGGCAGGCCGGACAGGCAGGCGAATTACGAATTACGAATAAGAAACAAAATCAAAGCAATCCTTTGACATCCGTGGTTGTCTGCCGCGAGTTGTCTAAAATGCATGAGACGGTTTATCGGGGCAGTTTGGAGAGCATTATGGAAAAAATCCAATCGGATAAAAATGATCAAAAAGGGGAGTTCGTGGTGATAGTGGGGAAATAAAAAAATTTTTAATTTTTAATTTTTAATTTTTAAACAATTTTCAATGTTTCAATAACTTAATTTTCAAACTGCAAATTACCAATATTTTATTAATTGAAAATTAATACATTGAGAATTTTTTGAAAATTGAAAATTATAAATTGAAAATTGTATGCCAAAATTCTATATAACCACTCCAGTCTACTACGTTAACGACGTGCCGCATATCGGCCATACTTACACTACCGTGGCGGCCGATGTTTTGGCGCGCTGGCGCCGTCTGATGAAAGACGAAGTTTTTTTTCTTACCGGCACGGATGAGCATGGCGCTAAGATTGAAAACAAGGCGGCCGAGATGAAACTGGCGCCCCAGCAGTACTCCGACGAGATTGCCGCCAAATTTCAAAAAGCCTGGCAGGAGCTGAATGTTTCTAACGATAATTTCTTGCGCACGACCAACCCGGCGCATATCCGGGCGGTGGGCAAGGCTTTGCAGCAGATGCATGATCGGGGCGATATTTATCTGGGGAAATACCAGGGCCTGTATTGCCGCGGTTGCGAGCAGTATAAGAGCGAGCGCGATTTGGTGGACGGCCTTTGTCCGGACCATAAAGTGGCGCCGGAAAAAATGAGCGAAGAATGCTATAATTTTAAATTATCCAAATATCAAGAGCGGCTTTTGGCGCTGATTAAAAAGGACCAAATCAAAATATTGCCGGTTGAGCGCAAAAATGAAATTGTCAGTTTTTACGAAAAAGAAGGCCTGGAGGATGTGTCCTTTTCCCGAAAAAATATCAAATGGGGCGTGCCGATTCCCTGGGACAAGTCGCATACGACTTATGTTTGGGCCGACGCTTTTTTGAATTATCTTACCGGCTTGGGCTGGGATGGTAAGGCAAAAAAATCTAAAATCGAAAATCTAAAATCGAAAATGTTCATGTGGCCGCCGACCGTCCAGCTGATGAGCAAGGACATTTTGCGTGTGCATACTACGATTTGGCCGGCCATGCTATTGGCGCTTGGCCTGCCCTTGCCCAAGACGATTTTTGTGCATGGCTATTTTAAAATCAATGGCCAAAAAATGAGCAAATCTTTGGGCAACGTCATCGCGCCCGGCGATTTAGTGAAAAAATACGGCACTGACGCCAGCCGCTTTCTGGTAATGAGCGCGGCGGTTTTCGGCCATGATGGCGATATCAGTTGGGAAAAATTTGACGATAAGTACAACGCGGATCTGGCCAACGGCCTGGGCAATTTGGTGGCGCGGGTTTCTAATTTAATAGAGAAAAACAATTTGGAATTGAAAATTAAGCTAGAGGTAAATGGCCATTTGCCTCTGCATAAAAAATACGCGGCGCTGATGGCGGAGTTTAAATTTGATGAAGCGCTGAAATTGCTATGGCAGAGATTAAGACAAGCCGACGAAACCTTGAGCGAGAAAAAACCCTGGGCGATCAAAGACGCTAAGGCCGTGGAGAAAATTTTACAGCCCATCGCCCAGGATATCTTAAACGTTGCCGGGCTGTTAAAGCCATTCATGCCGGCCATAGCGGAAAAAATCATCGCGCAGTTTAGCGCCGGACAGATTAAAAAAGGCGAGAATTTGTTTCCGAGAATCTAATTTTATGTTGTCATCCCCGCGAAAGCGGGGATCCAGAGTTCGTGAAATATCGCTCATATCTAGTTTTCTGGATTCCCGCTTTCGCGGGAATGACAAACAATATTTATGTCTATTTTTGACATCATTCTTATCATCATCATCGCCGGTTTTGTCTTCTATGGCCTATTTTTCGGCTTGATTCGGACTTTTGGCTCTTTGGTCGGCGTGGTTTTGGGCTTGTGGCTTACCTTTGTTTTTTATCTGACGGTTTTTGACTGGGTAAAAAATTTATTTTTCGGCCATGAAGCGGCGGGAAAAATCGTCACCTTTATTATTTTGTTTACGCTCATTAATCGTTTGATCGGTTTTATTTTCGCCGTTTTAGACCGAACCTTTGACTTATTGTCGGTCATTCCTTTTTTGAAAACCATCAACCGTTTGGCCGGCGCGATTTTGGGCTTCTTGGAGGGCGGTTTGATTTTGGGCTTGATTTTTGCTTATTTAGCCAATACTTCATACGCTGCTTGGTTTGACAATTCTCAAGTAGTGCCATTTCTCATTAAGTTCACCAAGACCGTTTTGCCGCTAATTCCGCCGCTCATGGAAAAGATTAAGGGGGCGGTATAATGTGCCACGCCGCGATTACGGCTCGTGAATTTAAAATTCCCTGTATCGTGGGCACGAAAATCGCCACTAGAGTTTTGCGTGACGGCGACATAATGGAAGTGGACGCGAATAAGGGAACGGTGAAAATAATAAAATAAAGCCATGATAAAAAACATTCAAAATAAAGGAGAGATTATTATTTATGAAACCAAGCAGGGCCCGAAGCTGGACGTTAAGATGGAAAAACAGACAGTCTGGCTAACGCAAGCGCAAATTGGGTTGCTTTTTGATACGGAAAGAAGCGTCATTACAAAACATTTGCGGAGTATTTTGGATAGCGGGGAGTTAAAGGAAAATTCAGTATGTGCAAATTTTGCACATACTGCCGCTGACGGCAAAACTTATAATACGAAATTTTATGATTTAGATGCAATTATATCCGTGGGTTATCGGGTAAATTCCAAACGCGCGACTCAGTTCCGCATTTGGGCGACTAAGACTTTAAAAGATCATCTGGTTCATGGTTATACGATAAATAGAAAAAGACTACTGGAGACCAAAGAAAAATTTGCCGAACTGCAAACTGCTATTTCTTTTTTGCGAGAAAAAGCCAAACACGAACTAATGGCCGGCCAAGAACAGGAAATATTAAACCTGCTGGCTTATTATTCCAACTCGCTTAATATCTTGGAAAAATACGACAAGAATAAATTGAATCTGCCTTCCGGCGAAAAGACAAGATACGCGCTTACTTATGAGTTAGCCTCTGAAGTAATAAAAAATATAAAAGCCGAGCTCATAAAGAAAAAACAGGCCGGCGATATTTTTGGCCGGCAAAGCGCTCATAAGTTGGAAAGCATTTTAGCCAATCTTTGGCAAACTTTTGGCGGTCGCGAATTGTATAAAAGCCTGGAAGAAAAAGCCGCTCATCTGCTTTACTTGATAATTAAGGATCATCCATTCATTGACGGCAATAAACGAATTGCTTCCTTTTTGTTTGTTTATTTTTTAGATAAGAATAATTTCCTTTATAGAAAAAATGAAGAGAAGAAAATAAACGATAACGCTTTAGTGGCTCTGGCTCTGTTAATCGCTATCAGCGATCCTAAAGACAAAGAAGTGATGATAAAGATTATTGTAAATTTGTTGAAATAATATATGTTTACCAAAACTTTTAAACAGTTAACAAAAAAAGACGTGGGTATCGCCGGCGGCAAAGGCGCAAGTTTAGGCGAAATGACCAGGGCGGGGATTCCGGTGCCGCCCGGGTTTGTGCTTTTGGCGCCGGCTTTTGACCGATTTCTGGAAGAAACCGATTTGGACATGGAAATTGAAGCGACCTTAAAAAAAGTCAATCATCAGGACATAAATTCCGTGGATCGGGCGTCAAACGAAATCAGGGCCATGATCGCCAGAGCCAAAATGCCAGAGGATGTTGCCGTGGAAATTATGAGAGATTTTAAAACGCTAGGGGCCAAATATGTGGCTGTGCGCTCGTCCGCCACGGCCGAAGACAGCTCCACCGCGGCCTGGGCCGGCCAGCTGGAAACTTACTTAAACACCACGGAAAAAGAAGTATTGAAAAACGTTCAGCTGTGCTGGTCGTCGTTATTCACGCCGCGCGCGATTTTTTACCGCTTTGAGCAGAAGCTAAGTAAAAAAGCCGTATCCGTGGCCGTGGTCATTCAGGCCATGGTGCAGTCAGAGGTGTCTGGCATCTCGTTCACCGTGCATCCGGTGACCAAAGATTATAATCAAATGGTGATTGAAGCCGGCTTCGGCCTGGGCGAGGCCATCGTCTCCGGTCAAGTAACGCCGGACACTTATGTAATTCATAAAAATGATTTTTCCATTTTGGACATCAACGTGTCCGAGCAGAGCATGATGATAGTGCGTGGTGGCAAGAGCGGCAATCTGCATAAAAAGCTATCGGAGAAAATCGGCGGCAGACAGAAATTAACCGGTAAACAAATCGTGGAGCTGGCGAAAATCTGTAAAAACATTGAACAGCATTATAAAAAGCCGCAGGATATTGAATGGGCCATGGTGAAAAATAAATTTTATATCACACAATCAAGGCCGATAACGACGCTATGAATATTTCCAAAATCATCAAACACGCCGACAAGGGAAATTGGTATTGCCAAGGCGGGAGCATTATGCCATTTTTTATGGCTGTGCCTTATCTTTCAATGTCAAGGGAAATTGGAGCCGGAAACATGATTGCAATTCAAGATAAATTCGCCAATAAAGGATATTTTGAAAAAAATCAAGAAAAAATAAAGGCGGATTATTATATAAAAAAATTTTTAAAGCGGCCAAAGTTGTTGCTAGATAATATCAAAATTTGGCGGAAGACAAGCAAGGCGGTACAGCGCCAATTAAAAATAATTTTGCTTTTAGAAAGCAAAAACGAAAATGTTCTATCTAAAGAGATAAATAAATTCATTAACATGTCCATTTCCGCCTGGATTAACACCCTTCTAATTGAAGAACTGGATCCTTGGGGCAAAAGTATCTTAAAAAAATACACGGGAAAATATAATTTGGCTGATGATGAATTAGCAATTTTAACTGGGCCGAGAAAACTATCCTATCTTCAACACGAAAGAATTGCCCGTTGTAAAGCGGCGCAATCGCAAGAACCAATGGAAAATTTGTCTAAAGAACATTGGAGAAAATACTATTGGTATCTTACTTCTTGGGAAAAAGCGCCGAAGACCAGTCCAAAATATTTTAAGAGATTATTGGAAAGAGACCGAAAAAATTTAAAATTGGCCGTAGCAGAAGTAAAAGCTATCAATGATTATTTGTTAAAACAGGCCGAAGAAAGGCAAAAGATATTAAAAAAATATAATTTTGATCCCTCGGCCAAGAAAATATTTAAGATATTCAGTATTTTAAGCGATTGGCGCGACGAACGAAAGGCTGAATTGACGTGCAAAATAAATTATGACCTGGAAAGATTTTTGGATAAGCTTGCCGAGCTAAACAATCTACCTGTTAGTTTGCTTTTCTACGCGTATATTTCTGAATTAACAACTTTCAAATTGTCCGCTCCATATATAGAATTATTAAGAAAACGCAGAGGAGGTCTTTATGCTGTTTATGAAGGCGAGAACTCTAAGTATATTTTTCTTTACGGCAAAGATGCCCTAAGGTTGTCCAAAGCGCTGCAACATAAAATTCGTTCAGTTTCGGAAAGAGTCAACGGCAGCATCGCTTTCCCCGGAATTATACGTGGTAAAGTAAGAGTAGTTAATAGTTTTAAAGAAATGAGAAAAATGCAAAAAGGCGAAATTATGCTTTCGGTTATGACTCGGCCGGATCTTTTGCCGGCTATAAAAAAGGCTTCAGCGATTGTCACGGATGAAGGCGGCATTACCTGCCACGCGGCCATAATTTCGCGCGAATTAAAAATCCCTTGCCTGGTTGGCACACAAGTAGCGACAATTAAATAGTTTTTCCCAAAAGGTAATCCACCAGTTCTACTGGTGAGACTTGCAAAGGTTCTACCGTTCCGTCAACCACAAAAAAAGACAAAGTGTTGTATAATGAAAACGGCTTGATGAGTGGCCGTCGCTCATAAAACAACACTATGTCTAACCTATATCAAAGTTTATCCCATTCAAAATGGAAT
>JAQTVB010000013.1:30053-32630 GCA_028707005.1 Patescibacteria group bacterium | reverse complement strand
ATTTCGTATTTCGCTTTGCGAAATAAGCCGCCAAGAGAAATTTTGTTTGCCTAAATTCATTTTATTTGGTAGTATAATAATACAGATAATAAACTTATTTACTATAATACTACCAAAACTTTATTTATATGACAAGTGGAAAAATAATCAGCGAAAACATTAAGAAAATGCGCGCTAAACTTGGCTTAACACAAGACGATTTAGCCAAGAAGGCGGATATTAAATATACAACGCTTATGAAAGTCGAAAGTGGGACGGTTAATAAGCCAAGTGTTCAAACTATGGCGAAGATTGCCAAAGCACTAGACGTATCAATTGAAAATTTAATCAGCTAAACATGGATAATATGGATAAGGAACCAACATTTATTCCTCCTCAAGAATCTGCAAGCAAACGCCCGGACTTTAGTCGTGCTGTTGAAAGTTTGCAAAGGATGTCGGTAAGAGATATCGGATTTTTAGACATCGTTTCAGACTTGGAAGATGTAAAAGAAAGAGCCGAGGGTTTTAGTGAAGAAGAAAAAGAAAAGGCCAGAGTGGCACTCAAAAAAATCCTTATCGCCCTACCGCCATGGAGGAGAGGTGCAAATTTTGTTAGTCAAAATCTTGAAAATTTAGCTTATACTCCAGAAGAACAAGAAAATTTAGCCATGCTAAGGGCAGAAACAGAAGCAAGGCAGGCAGAAGTTGAAAGAGAGGTTGCAGAAGGAGCTTCGCCTTGGTTAGCCAGAGTTAAGCATAATGAGCAAAATGCTCTTAATCCAGTTGCAGTCGGGTTTTATCAAATGCCCGATGGACAAATAAGAACTATTTTCGGCTCAAGATATTTTCAATCTAAAAGACAGATAAAAACCGAAGGTCTCTTTTTTGGTGGGCGAAGCGAAGATAAAGAAGTAAATCTACTTTCGACAAAATTTCAAGCTGTAGATAGGTCGGAGATCATAAGAAGCCCGCTATTTGATTTGTTGCCTGAAGATTTACGCATGCGAATTGAGAGAGGAGAAATTTTAGTAACCGGAGAGAAAGATTTATACGATTTAAGTGAGCCTGAAATTGAAAATTTGGCTGCCAGTAAGGATATTAGCGCCGTTCCCAATCATGTTGAAAATAAAATCGCCAATGCGGGAAAAGAGAAACAATATTACTTGCTTTATCAAAGTGATTATCACAGCGATGAAACCGGCCGTACTGGCGTTCTGATGGCTATTGAAGATGGAAAAGCAGAGCCCGTGGTTATTACAGTTGGAGATAAACAATTCGTGCTTGAAATAAAGGGTTGTGGAAAAAAGGGTGGTGGTTTTGGGAGAATGCATCATCGCACCGGACGAGACATCATTACTGGCGGTGCAGAACGAGAGCAGGCAGTAAACGAATTCGACCGATTATCAGAAATGGCTGATGACGATGCTCCAAAAGCTGTCGCGAGTATACTTTTCGATAACCATGGTTATCAGCAAGGATACATATTGCGGCTGACACCTTCCACAATTAGGGCGTCCTATTCAAGCAATGAAGTTTATCCTGCTATTGACAGCCCCGAACAAGTTTCAGAGATTTTAGATGTTTATACCCAAGAATTAGCAGAGCAGGTTTTTGCACCGAATCCAAAAATTTTAGATCGCTCGTCGCACTCCGAAAATATTTTACTGTGGGGAGACGGAAAACATACTTTTACTGATTTTTCTGACCATGTTGCATTTTCAGATACACATTATCCCCACGAGGAAAGCCACGGCGGCTATATGACGCCGAGACAAATGCTTGAATACTATATAAAAATGGTGGAAGAAATTCCCGGATATCAAGCTGAAAGAGATAAAAAATTATTTCTTCAATCTTTAAAAACAGCGTTCGCCCAAAAAGGATATAATGTCTCACTGGAAGAAAACGAGGATTATGCTGGAATAACAAAAAGATTATGGGAGGGCGGTATAGCATATCAAGTATTCTCTGCAAGGCGATCAAACAATTATAGGGCAGAGGGTGTTGTTGAGGAATTTAGAAAATCTGTTACTGACGAATATCATCAAAGAGAATTATCATTAGCGTCTGAACAAGATTTTGTCGAGAAATATGAAAGTGGGTTTCAAAAAATACTTACAGCTCTTGATATTCTTCAAAGAGTCGAGGCTGATTCATCTAAGATGTCCAGAATTCGCGGTTTGGTAGAAAGTAAAGACCTACCCGGATTATTAAAAAATCTTGATCAGATTTATAAGGTTTGGCAAGAGGGAAAAAATCTAAATGAAGATGAAAAAAGAAATATATACGAAGCGATATCTTATTTTTCCGGTTTAGAATATACTTTGATAAGAGTAGTAAAAAGATACTTGGAACACGAACACGATGTTATCTTTTCTGCAGAAAGCTCCGCTCCAACGGGTGAGCAAACAGTCGTAGGAGAAGCGAGAAAAGAAATCGATGGCAAGATGCAAGAACTTGAAACGACTTTAGGTAATCCGCAAGATTTATTCAGGAAATTTACTGATCCGAATTGGGTTAAAAGTTTTGTATCATTAAATTGTTATCATCAATAATATTTTTGAGCGGTGCGCCAGTTTCACTGGCACGAAATTCG